>DATIMX010000456.1:0-2928 GCA_035474935.1 Geodermatophilus sp.
TGCGTCAACCCGCTCAACGGCGAGGGCATCGACTACGGCCTGGAGACCGGTCGCAGCGTGGTCGGCCTCTTCGCGGCCGAGGACTGGACCACCGCCTGGCCGGCGGAGCTTCGGCGGCACTACGGCGAGGCGTTCTCCATCGCCCGGCGCCTGGCCGGCCTGCTCACCGTCCCGCGCTTCCTGCCGGCCGCCGGCCCGGTCGGCATGCGCTCGCAGGCGCTGATGACCGTCGCGCTGCGGGTCATGGGCAACCTGGTCACCGACGCCGACCGCGACCTCGTCGCCCGCGCCTGGCGCACCGCCGGCCGGCTGTCCAACCGGATGGACGACCGCCGGCCCTTCAGCTGAGGGGGGCGCGGCGCAGCCGTGGTCCGGCCGAGCGGGGCCCGGAGGGTCCCCCGAGGTCGGACGGGACGTGAGCCGAGGAGGGACTGCGGCGCAGCCGCAGTCCTGAGGAGTGGGGGCCGGAGGCCTCCGCGATCGAGGGACGCAGCGGCTCGACGCAGCCGGGGCACGGCACCTGGCCGCGGTGTGTGACCGGAGGTCACACGAAAGGAGAGTTGTACATCGCGAAGTAGACGGCGATGTAGTGGCAGATGGCGGCCACGACGGTCATCGCGTGGAAGACCTCGTGGTAGCCGAAGACGCCGGGCCAGGGGTTGGGCTTCTTGATCGCGTAGGCCACCCCGCCGAGCGTGTAGAGCACGCCGCCGACGGCCAGCAGCACCAGCGACGTCACGCCGGCGATGTGCAGGATGTCGGTGAGGATGAAGACGGCGACCCAGCCCAGGCCGATGTAGAGGGGCACACCCACCCAGCGCGGCGCGGTCGGCCAGGTGAGCTTGAGCGAGACGCCGGCCAGCGCCCCGGCCCAGACGCCGGCGAGCACCCAGTAGCCGGTGGGCTGGTCGACCGCCAGCAGCGAGAACGGCGTGTACGTGCCCGCGATGAACAGGAAGATCATCGAGTGGTCGAGCCGTTTCATGATCTTCCAGCCGCGCGGTGACCAGCGGCGGCGGTGGTAGAGCGCGCTGGTGCCGAACAGCCCGCAGATGGTCACGCAGTAGACGGTCACCGAGACGCCGGCGCGGGCACCGACCACGAAGCCCAGCGGGACGAGCACCGCCCCGGCGACGATCGCGCCGAAGAAGGAGAACAGGTGCAGCCAGCCGCGCATCCGCGGCCGGGTGTCGGGGTGGTCCCAGTCGCTGTCGCCGAAGTCCTCGGCGGTCCAGGTCCGTTCGACCTGCTCGCCCTCCCGGAGGACGGTGGCCACCGCCGGGCCGGGAGGCGCTTCGATCTGGGCGCCGTCGGCCTCGACGCGGACGGCCTCGCCCTCGCTGTTGGGGACGCTCATGAGCCGAGGTTACGCACGCGTAGGGAGGGCGGCGACGCGACCGGGGTGTGAGGTCCCCGGCAGTCCCGCGGACCTTCGTGCAGGTGGGGAACGGGTGCGCGCGACCTCGCGGAGTGGGCCTAGTGTGACCCACCGTGGGGTTGCGGCAGTGGGCACGCGACGTCCTCACCCACGTGTACGAACACCGGCTGGCGCGGGCGCTCGAGGGCGCGGCGATCCCGCGGCACGTCGGGGTGATCGTCGACGGCAACCGGCGGTGGGCCCGGGCCATCGGCCTGGAGGACCCCAACGCCGGCCACCGCCGCGGCGCGGACAAGATCGCCGACTTCCTCGGCTGGTGCGACGAGGCCGGCGTCGAGGTGGTCACCCTCTTCCTGCTGTCCACCGACAACCTGTCCCGCCCCGAGCCCGAGCTGGTGCCGCTGCTGCGGATCATCGAGGGCGTCGCCGAGGACCTCGCCGCCCCGAACCGGCGCTGGCAGCTGCGCCCGGTGGGCGCCCTGGAGCTGCTGCCCGCCGAGACCGTCGCCGTCCTCAAGCAGGCCGCCGAGGACACCCGCGACCGGCCGGGCGCGACGGTCAACCTCGCCGTCGGCTACGGCGGACGGCGGGAGATCGCCGACGCCGTCCGCTCGCTGCTGGCCGAGCACGCCGAGCGGGGGACGACGCTCGACGAGCTGGTGAGCGTGCTCGACGTCGAGCACATCGCCGAGCACCTCTACACCCGCGGCCAGCCCGATCCCGACCTGGTCATCCGCACCAGCGGGGAGCAGCGCCTCTCGGGCTTCCTGCTCTGGCAGACCGCGCACTCGGAGTTCCACTTCACCGACGTCTACTGGCCCGACTTCCGCCGCGTCGACTTCCTGCGGGCGCTGCGGGCCTACGCCGCCCGGCACCGGCGCTTCGGCGGCTGAGAAACTGCTGGTCATGGCCTCCGCCCTCGACGTCCCCCTGGAGTACGTGCGGCTCGGGCTGCGCTTCGACCGGCTCGAGCCCGGCTTCGTCGACGCGTACACCGGTGACAAGCGGGTCCGCGCCGTGGTGGAGGACGAGCCGGCGCCCACCCCGCAGGGGCTGCGCGACCAGGCCCGCGGGCTGCTGGCCGAGCTGAGGTCGGCCGACCTGCCGGCCGACCGCGCCGGGTTCCTCCGCGGGCAGCTCACCGGCCTGGAGTGCAGCGCCCGGAAGATGGCCGGCGAGCCGGTGCCCTTCCTCGACGAGGTGCGCAGCTACTTCCAGGTCGACCTCACCCTCGGCGACCCGGCCGCCTACGCCGCCGCGCACGGCGAGCTCGACGCCCTGCTGCCCGGCAGCGGCCCCCTGGCCGACCGCTACGCCGCCCACCGGCGCCGCGAGGAGTGCCCGCCCGAGCGGCTGGCCGAGGCGGTGCACGCCCTGTCCAGCGCGCTGCGCGACCGGGTGCGCGCCGACTACGGGCTGCCCGAGGTGGAGACGGTGCGCTACGAGGTGGTCACCGACCAGCCGTGGTCGGGCTTCAACTACTACGAGGGCGACTACCGCTCCCGCGTCGCGATCAACGCCGACCTGCCGCACCGGCTGGGCCAGCTGCC
>DATIMX010000457.1:0-5303 GCA_035474935.1 Geodermatophilus sp.
CTCGGCGGCGCGATCAGCCCGATCGAGGGCGTCGGCCCCGACGACCTGCGGGTCAAGGAGCTCATGACCCGGCTGATGAGCGGCACGGTGACCGAGCTGATCATCGCCACCGACCCCAACCTCGAGGGCGAGGCGACCGCCGCCTACCTGGCCCGCCTGGTCGGCCCGCTGGGGCTGGCGGTCTCCCGACTGGCCAGCGGCCTGCCCGTGGGCGGCGACCTCGAGTACGCCGACGAGGTCACGCTGGGCCGGGCGTTCGAGGGCCGCCGCCGCATCGACGCCTGAGGCCCCGTCCGGAGGCTCGCCCCGAGCGTGCGAGGGGTGAGAGGGACGGGGTCCTTCTGCTCCCCACCCTTCGCAGGCTCAGGGCGGGGCCCGGGACGGGGCCACAGCGGGGCCCTGCAGAGGCCCCGTCCTGCCCGGGCGCCGGTGCGGCAGTTACGAGCGGATAACGGTCGCCTCCGGACCGTCGGGAACACGCAGCGCCCGTGCTACCCATGGGTGATCGACACCCACGGCCCGGTGTGACGCCCGTTCTGTTCGGCGTGCAGGCGGGTCCTCAGGAAGAAGTGAAGGTAGGCGGATGACTTCCGTTTCGACGGGTGGGCGACGCGCGCGCGTCGCCACGGCGGGCCTCGCGGTGACCGCACTGGCCCTGGCCGCGTGCGGCGGCGGTGGCGACGAGGGCGGCGGTTCCGGCGGCGGCGGTGGCGGGGACGCGCTGACCATCGGCACCAGCGACAAGATCACCACGATCGACCCCGCGGGTTCGTACGACAACGGCTCGTTCGCCGTGATGAACCAGGTGTTCCCGTTCCTGATGAACACCAACTACGGCAGCCCGGACGTCGAGCCGGACATCGCCCAGTCGGCCGAGTTCACCTCGCCGACCCAGTACACGGTCACCCTGAAGCCGGGCCTGACCTTCGCCAACGGCAACGAGCTGACCTCCTCGGACGTGAAGTTCACGTTCGACCGGATGGTCGCCATCAACGACCCGAACGGTCCCGCCGCGCTGCTGGCCAACCTCGCCGGCGTCGACGCCCCGGACGACACCACGGTCGTGTTCAACCTGGTCAGCGGCAACGACCAGACGTTCCCGCAGATCCTGTCCAGCCCCGCCGGCCCGATCGTCGACGAGGAGGTCTTCTCGGCGACCGAGCTGACCCCGGACCAGGAGATCGTCGACGGCAACGCCTTCGCCGGGCCGTACACGATCACCAACTACGACCAGAACAACCTGATCTCGTACGAGGCCAACCCCGAGTACCAGGGGCTGCTCGGCGCGCCGAAGACCGCGCAGGTCAACGTCCGCTACTACGCCGACTCCTCGAACCTGAAGCTCGACATCGAGGAGGGCAACATCGACGTCGCCTTCCGCAGCCTGTCGGCGACCGACATCGACGACCTGCGCGGCAACGACCAGGTCGAGGTCGTGGACGGCCCCGGCGGCGAGATCCGCTACATCGTCTTCAACTTCAACACCCAGCCCTTCGGCGCCACCACGCCGGAGGCCGACCCGGCCAAGGCACAGGCGGTCCGCCAGGCGATGGCGCACCTGATCAACCGCCAGGAGATCGCCGACCAGGTCTACCGGGGCACCTACACCCCGCTGTACTCGCACGTGCCCGATGGCCTCACCGGCGCGATCACGCCGCTGCAGGACCTCTACGGCGACGGCAACGGTGGCCCGGACGCGGACAAGGCCACCCAGGTGCTGCAGGCCGCGGGCGTGCAGACCCCGGTGCAGCTGTCCCTGCAGTACTCCAACGACCACTACGGGCCGTCCTCCGGTGACGAGTACGCCCTGATCAAGGACCAGCTGGAGTCCAGCGGCCTGTTCACGGTCGACCTGCAGACCACCGAGTGGGTGCAGTACTCCGAGGACCGCGTCGCCGACGTCTACCCGGCCTACCAGCTCGGCTGGTTCCCGGACTACTCCGACGCCGACAACTACCTGACGCCGTTCTTCCTGACGGAGAACTTCCTCTCCAACCACTACAGCAACCAGCAGGTCAACGACCTGATCCTGCAGCAGGCGACGACGCCGGACCCGGCCGCGCGCCAGGCCCTCATCGAGCAGATCCAGCAGCTCGAGGCGCAGGACCTGTCCACGCTGCCCTACCTGCAGGGTGCCCAGGTCGCCGTCGTCCGGACCGGGGTGGAGGGCGCGGCGGACACGCTGGACGCGTCCTTCAAGTTCCGCTACGGGGCCCTGAGCCAGGGCTGACCGGACCGGCCTGAGAAGGTAGCGACACCGGGCCCCGGGTGACCCCGCCGCCACGGCGGGGCCGCCCGGGGCCTCCATGTGCGGAAGTGATGGCATGACCACAGCAGTGACCGAGCTCGCGGCCGGCGACCCGGCCCAGGAGGACGCACCTGCGGCCCGCAGCCGCCGCGGCGGCGGGGGACTGGGGAGCTACCTCCTCGTCCGCTTCCTGCTGATCATCCCCACCGTGTTCATCCTGGTGACCACGGTGTTCTTCCTCATGCGCTCGACCGGTGACCCGATCACCGCGGCCCTGGGCGGGCGGCTGACCGCCGAGGAACTCGCCCAGCGGGTGAGCGAGGCCGGTTACGACCGGCCCCTGTTCGTGCAGTACCTCGAGTACCTCGGGAACGTGATCACCGGCGACTTCGGGACGACGCTGTCCGACCGGCGCCCGGTCACCGAGGTGCTCACCACCTTCGGGGCGGCGACCCTCGAGCTGGCGGTCTACGCGCTGATCGTGGCCTTCGTCGTCGGCATCCCGTTCGGCCGGCTGGCCGCCTACGCCCGCGACCGGTGGCCCGACGCCTTCCTGCGGGTCTTCGCGATCCTCTGCTACGCCACCCCGGTCTTCTTCACCGGCCTGGTGCTCAAGCTCGTCTTCGCCAGTGGGCTGGGCTGGCTGCCGGTCGCCGGCCGGGCCTCGACGCGCGCCGAGATCGAACTGCAGTTCCTCGACGACCCCACCGGTATCTACCTCGTCGACGCGCTGCGCCTCGGCGACAGCGAGGTCGTGCTCGACGTCCTGGAGCACGCGGTGCTGCCGGCCCTCGCGCTCGGGCTGCTCACCGCCGGGGTGTTCCTGCGGCTGGTGCGCACCAACGTCATCGGCACGCTCGGCACGGGCTACGTCGAGGCCGCCCGCTCCCGCGGGGTCGCCGAGCGCCGGCTGCTGCGCAAGCACGCCTACCGCCCGGCGCTCATCCCGATCATCACGGTGATCGGACTGCAGGTGGCGCTGCTCATGGGCGGCGCGGTGCTCACCGAGACGACCTTCGAGTGGAAGGGGCTGGGGTTCCAGCTGGCCCAGTACCTGCAGGCCCGCGACTTCGTGGCCGTGCAGGGCATCGTCGCCCTGCTCGCGGTCATCGTCGCGGTCACCAACTTCGTCGTCGACGTCATCGCCGCGCTCATCGACCCCCGGGTGAGGTACTGATGGCCACCTCCGTGACCGTTCCTCCCGAGGACGCGCCGCGCACCGATCCGTCGCGTCGGGGATGGCGCCGGCTGCCCGTCGTCCACCAGCTGCGGCAGAGCGTCGGGCTGCAGCGCGGCATGCTCGTCGCCGGCCTGCTGCTCACCGCCCTGTTCCTGCTGACCGCCCTGTTCGCCCCGCTGCTGGCGCCCTACGGGCACGCCCAGCTGCGCGACGCCGACGGACCGTTCGGCGCCCAGCAGCCGCCGTCGGCCGAGCACTGGCTGGGCACCACCGTCGGCGGCTACGACGTGTTCTCCCGGGTGATCCACGGCTCGCGCACCGCGATCCTGGTGATCGTCGTCGCGATCGTGCTCTCGCTGTTCGCCGGCGTGCTGCTCGGCCTGGTGTCGGGCTACTTCGGCGGCTGGCTGGACCGCGTGCTCGTCGTGGTCTGCGACGCGGTCTACGCCTTCCCGTCGCTACTGCTGGCCATCGTCATGGCGATCGTCATCAGCGGCGGGCAGTCCAGCTTGTTCGGCGGCATCCTCGCCGCGGCGATCTCGATCACCGTGGTGTTCATCCCGCAGTACTTCCGCGTCGTCCGTGCCGAGACGGTGCGGATCAAGAACGAGGCCTACGTCGAGTCCGCCCGCGTCATCGGGGCCGGGCACTGGCGGATCATGACCCGGCACGTGCTGCGCAACGCCACCCGCACGCTGCCGCTGATCCTCACGCTCAACGCCTCCGAGGCGATCCTCACCCTCGCCGGCCTGGGCTTCCTCGGCTTCGGCATCGAGCCGACCGCGGCCGCGGAGTGGGGCTACGACCTCAACGCCGCCCTGTCCGACGTCACCAGCGGCATCTGGTGGACGTCCATCTTCCCCGGCCTGGCGATCGTGCTGGTCGTGCTCGGGCTGACCCTGGTCGGGGAGAGCCTCAACGACCTGGCCGACCCGCGGCTGCGCAGCCGCCGCGCGGTGACCGCCGGGGAGGCCGCCGAGACCCCGGTCGTGCCCGGCGGGGTGCTGGACGGGGGGCCGGGCGGCCTGGACGGGATCGAGGAGACCCACCGATGACCACCGCACGCGAGGACGTCGTCGCCATCGACGACCTGTCGGTCTCGTTCGCCACCGACGCCGGGACCATCGCCGC
This sequence comes from Geodermatophilus sp., assembly GCA_035474935.1. Classification (GTDB taxonomy): domain Bacteria; phylum Actinomycetota; class Actinomycetes; order Mycobacteriales; family Geodermatophilaceae; genus Geodermatophilus. The sequence goes on from DATIMX010000457.1 coordinate 4,560, forward strand.
CGTCCAGGGGGTGAGCCTGTCGGTCGCCGCCGGCGAGGTGCTCGCCGTCGTGGGGGAGAGCGGCAGCGGCAAGACGGTCACCGCGCGCAGCATCCTCGGCCTGCTGCCGGAGACCGCGACCACCCGCGGGGCCGTGCTGCTGCGCAGCAGGGACGGCGCCGAGGAGCACGACGTCGTGACGCTCTCGCGCCGCCAGCTGGGGGACGTGCGGGGCCGGGACGCCGCGATGGTGTTCCAGGAGCCCTCCACCGCGCTGAACCCGGTGTACCCGGTGGGCTGGCAGATCGCCGAGGGGCTGCGCGCGCACGGGAGGTACTCGCGCAAGGAGGCCCGCGCCGAGGCGATCGACGTCCTGCGGCGGGTCGGCATCCCCGACCCCGAGGAGCGGGTCGACCACTACCCGCACCAGTTCTCCGGCGGGCAGAAGCAGCGCATCGTCATCGCCCAGGCGCTGGTGCTCGACCCCGGCGTGATCATCGCCGACGAGCCGACCACCGCCCTCGACGTCACCGTGCAGGCCGAGATCCTCGACCTGCTGCGCCGCTGCCGCGACGAGTTCGGCGCCGCGATCGTGCTGATCACCCACAACATGGGCGTGGTGGCCGACCTGGCCGACCGGGTCGCGGTCATGTACCAGGGGCGGGTCGTCGAGCAGGCCGACGTCCGGACGCTGTTCTCGGCGCCGCAGGAGCCCTACACCCGGCAGCTGCTGGCCTCGGTGCCGCGCCTCGGGGAGGGCCGGGC
>DATIMX010000458.1:0-5057 GCA_035474935.1 Geodermatophilus sp.
CCCGCCACCGGTCCAGGTCGGGCAGCAGGGCAGCCGGGTCGGAGAGGGTCACGCCATCAGAGGGTACCGGCGGCTCTGCCGCAGCCCTCCGGAACGGCTTCCCTGCAGCAGAAGGACCCCCTGCCCCCCGCCGCTCGCACGCTCGCAGCGGGACCCTGCAGGGGGCCGAGGGGCAGGGGGTCCTTGTTCAGCCGAAGAAGACCTCGACCTCCGCGTAGCGGTCGACCGGGACCAGCTTCAGCTGCGCGGTCGCCTCGGCCAGGGGCACCCGCACGATGTCGGTGCCCCGCAGCGCCACCATGATGCCGGTCTCCCCGGCGTGCACCGCGTCGAGCGCGGCCAGCCCGAAGCGGGTGGCCAGCACCCGGTCGAACGGCGAGGGGGTGCCGCCGCGCTGGATGTGCCCGAGGACGACGGCGCGGGACTCCCGGCCGGTGCGCTGCTCGATCAGCGAGGCCAGCGCGGTGCCGATGCCGCCGAGCCGGACGTGGCCGAAGGCGTCCTTCTCCCCCGTGGACGTCACCAGGTCGCCGTTCTTGGGCTTGGCGCCCTCGGAGACCACCACGATCGGCGAGTAGCCGGAGTCGAACCGGCGCTGGCAGTGCTCCACGACGGCGTCGACGTCGAAGGGCTGCTCGGGGATGAGGACGACGGTGGCGCCGCCGGCCATCCCGGCGTGCAGCGCGATCCACCCCGCGTGCCGGCCCATGACCTCGACCACGAGCGTCCGGTGGTGGCTGTCCCCGGTGGTGTGCAGCCGGTCGATGGCCTCGGTGGCCACGCCGAGGGCGGTGTCGAATCCGAAGGTGTAGTCGGTGGCGTCGAGGTCGTTGTCGATGGTCTTGGGGACGCCGACCACCCGGACACCGGCCTCGGCGAGCTTGGTGGCCACCCCGAGGGTGTCCTCGCCGCCGATCGGGATCAGCGCGTCGACGCGGAGCCGCTCGAGCGTGGCGAGCACCCGGTCGGCGCCGCCCTCCAACGCGTAGGGGTTGGTGCGCGAGGTGCCCAGGACGGTGCCGCCGCGGGGCAGGATGCCGCGGACGGCGGCGAGGTTCATCGGCACGGTGTCGCCCTCGAGGACACCGCGCCAGCCGTCGCGGAAGCCGACCACCTCGTCGCCGCACCGGACGCCCTTGCGGACGATGGCGCGGATCACCGCGTTGAGGCCCGGGCAGTCGCCGCCGCCGGTCAGGATGCCGATGCGCATGGGGCCGTCCTCCGGGAGGGTTCGGGGCGCTGACGGTCGTCGGCGGGTCGCGTGCTGGTCAGGAGGATGATCGTATGCCGAGGGTGATCGCCGTCACAGGGGCCACGGGCGCGCTCGGCCGACGTGTCGTCGAACGGCTCGCCGGCCGGGAGGACGTCGCCCTGCGGCTGGTCGTGCGCGAGACCGCCCGTGCCCCGCGGGTCCCCGGTGCCGAGGTGGCCGCCGTCCCGGGCGGCTACGCCGACGGGCCCGGCCTGACCGCCGCCCTCGCCGGGGTGCACACCCTCTACCTGGTGTCGGCCGCCGAGGCCGAGGACCGGCTGCAGCAGCACCGCACCGCCGTCGCCGCGGCGGCCGCGGCCGGCGTGCAGCGCGTCGTCTACACCTCCTTCCTCGGCGCCGCTCCGGACGCCGTCTTCACCCTCGCCCGCCAGCACGCCGCCACCGAGGAGGCCCTCGCCGCGACCGGCGTCCGCACCACGGTGCTGCGGCACGCCATGTACGCCGACTTCGTGCCGTTCTTCGCCGTCCTCGAGGACGGGCGGGCGGTGATCGCGGCGCCGGCCGACGACGGGCGGGCGTCCTTCGTGTCCCGCGACGACCTGGCCGACGTCGCGGCCGCCGTCCTGCTCGACGACTCCCCCGCCCTCGACGGCGCCGTGCTCGACGTGACCGGGCCGGAGGCGCTGTCGCTGGACGACGCGGCCGCCGTCCTGGCCGAGGTGACCGGCCGGCCCGCCACCTACCGCCGCCAGACGGTCGAGGAGGCGTGGGCCACCCGGCGCCCGTCCGGGCACCCGGACTGGGAGGTCGAGGGCTGGGTCACCAGCTACCGGGCGATCGCCGCGGGCGAGCTGTCCCGCGTCACCGACGTCGTCCCCACGCTGACCGGGCACCCGGCGCGGACGGTGGCCGAGCACCTGCACGCCCACCCGGAGGACTGGGCCCACCTGCGCTCCTGATCGGCTCTGACCTGCGGGCCCTCAACGCGACCATCGAGGCCGCGCGGGCCGGCGAGGCCGGCAAGGGCTTCGCCGTCGTCGCGAACGAGGTCGAGGAGCTGGCGCAGGAGGCGTCCCGGGCCAGCGAGGAGATCGCCCAGCGGGTGCAGGGCATCCAGGCCGACACGTCGGCGGCGGTGGGGTCCATCGGGCGGATCGCCGAGGTCGTGCGCGACATGAACGACCACCAGACCACGATCGCCGGCGCGGTCGAGGAGCAGACGGCGGTGACCAACGAGCTCACCCGCAGCGTCGGCGCCGTCGCCGACGGGGCGAGCGCGTTCACCGGCACGCTCACCGCCGTCAGCGAGGACGCCGAGCGCAGCGCCGAGGACGTGGACTCCGCCCGCACCGCGGCCCGTGAGCTCGACCGGCTCTCGCAGGAGCTGACCCGCCTGCTGGGGGCCTTCACCGTCTGAAGAAGGCCCCCCTGCCCCCCGCCACTCGCAGGCTCGCGGCGGGACCCTGCAGGGGGGCCGCCGTCCGGCCCACGCCGGGGGGCGTCGTCGTCGCGGCGCCGGGCGGGCGCCGGGCTTCTGCCCGGGCCCGTCCGGTGCGACGCTCGGGACGTCGCACGGGGGTCGCGTCCGGAGGGAAGACGCCCATGACCGTCCCGGCCACGCCGTTCACCGACCCTGCGTTCCTCGCCGATCCGCACCCGGCGCTCGCCGCCCTCCGGGAGAGCGGCCCGGTCCACCGGCTGAACGGGCGACTGGGCGTGCCCGTGTGGGTGGTCACCCGATACGCGGACGTCCTCGCGGCGCTGTCGGAGCCGCGGCTGAGCAACGACCCGCAGCAGGCCGTCGACCTGGACGAGACGCTGCGCGGTGACTTCCTCAGCCGCAGCATGATCGGCGCGGACCCGCCGGAGCACACCCGCCTGCGCCGGCTGGTGTCCAAGGCGTTCACCGCCCGCCGGGTCGAGGGGCTGCGGCCGCGGGTGCAGGCGATCACCGACACGCTGCTCGACCGGATGAGCCCACGCGGCCGCGCCGAGCTGGTCGGTGAGTTCGCCCTCCCGCTGCCCATCACCGTGATCGGGGAGCTGCTCGGCGTCCCCGAGGCCGACCGGGACCGCTTCCGGACCTGGACCGACGACATGCTCGACCGGCCGTTCGACGCCCGCACCGACCTGGCCGTCGTCGTCGCCGCCCGCGAGCAGATGCACGGCTACCTGAGCGAGCTGGTGGCCGCCAAGCGGCGGGACCCGGCCGACGACCTGCTGACCGACCTCATCGCGGCGACCGACGAGGGCGAGCGCCTCGACGAGCAGGAACTGCTCGCGATGACCTTCCTGCTGCTCGTCGCCGGGTACGTGACCACGGTCAGCCTCATCGGGAACGGCACGCTGGCGCTGCTGCGCACCCCCGACCAGCTCGACCGGCTGCGCGCCGACCCGTCCCTGGTGCCCCGGGCGGTCGAGGAGCTGCTCCGCTTCGACGGACCGGTCAACCCCGGGCTCGGCCGCTTCGCCCTCGAAGACCTGGAGCTCGGCGGGGCGCGGATCCGCCGGGGGGACGTGGTGCTGCTCGCCATCGCGGCGGCCGACCGGGATCCCGACCGCTTCCCCGACCCCGACCGGCTGGACGTCGGATCCGCCGATCCCGGCCACCTGGCCTTCGGGCACGGGATCCACTACTGCCTGGGCGCGCCCCTGGCCCGGATCGAGGGGCAGGTGGCCTTCACCGCACTGCTGGAGCGGCTGCCCGACCTCGCCCTGGCCACGCCCGTGGACGAGCTCCGGTGGACCGGCGGCGGGGTGCTGCGCGGGCTGCGCGAGCTCCCGGTCACCTTCACCCCCACGCCGGCGCGGACCGGCTGAGCCCGACGGCGCCCCGGCTCAGTGGCGGGTGCCCTCCATCGCCTGCCAGCGGGCGAGGTTGTAGCGGGCGTCGACCAGGGCGTCGTGGGTTCCGCTGGGCCGGGGCGGCAGCGGCGGCTGCCCGAGGTCGTCCCAGCGCTGGCGCAGCTCGCGGGTGAACCGCGGGATCGGCCGCGGCAGGGCCGGCATCGCCCCCCACAACTGGCACAGCGCGACGTGGTCGTAGGCGGCGAACCAGGCCCACAGCTCGATCTCCTCGCCCGGTCCGGTGAGGAAGGCCAGCAAGTCCTCGCGGATGCGCTGGCGGGTGCGCCAGGCCTTGTCGGCCGGCGGCGGCAACTGGTCGAGCACGTTGCGCCGCACCCACGGGATCGCCCGGTCCGGGTCGAACTCGGTGCTCACCGCGTAGAACTCCCGGCCGGTCTCGTCGACGACGCCGATGGAGACGAGTTCGATCGTGGTGCCGTCCTCGATGAACTCGGTGTCGTAGAAGAACCGCCGCATTCCGATCACGGTAGGCGGCGGTTCCGCACGGGCCCTCTCGGAGCCCGACTCCGCGGTCGCCCCGCCCCTCGCTCGCCGGCGCCCGCTGCGATGCTCACTCCCCTGTCGTCGGGTTAGGTTCGCCCCCATGCCGGTGCTCGCGATCGACGCAGGGACGACCGGGGTGACCGCGCTGGTCGTGGGCGAGCAGGGCGACGTGCTGGCCCGTGGCTACCGCGAGTTCGCCCAGCTGTTCCCCCGTCCCGGCTGGGTCGAGCACGAGCCCGACGACATCTGGACGGCGACCGTCGCCGCCTGCCGCGAGGCCCTCGCCGCCACCGACGCCGAGCCCACGTGCGTCGGCATCACCGACCAGCGCGAGACGGCGGTCGTCTGGGACCGGCGCACCCTGCACTCCCCGCGTCCGGCCATCGTCTGGCAGGACCGCCGCACCACGGGCATCTGCGACCGGCTGCGCGGCGACGAGGCGCGCGTCTCGCAGCTCACCGGGCTGCGCCTGGACCCCTACTTCACCGGTACG
>DATIMX010000459.1:0-18382 GCA_035474935.1 Geodermatophilus sp.
GGCGAGCCCAGGCGGTGGCTGTCCGGCGACCAGGAGTCCAGGAGTGCCAGCTGCCCCACCCACCGGACGACGGCCGCGGAGCGGACGCCTCCACGGGACGCACGCACCAGGCGGCGCACCAGGCGGTGGGTCCGCCGCGCCGGGTCGGAGGTGGAGGAGTCGGGCATGTCGCTGTCCTCGGTCTCGCAGGGACGCTGTCGTCCCGCTGCGCTGGGTTCGGGAGGGCCGGACGCCCGAGCCACTGGTCGGCGTCCGACGCGCTCCCTCCACCGTACGAGCGGGCCGGGCCCCGCCGGCGGATCGCCGCGGTGAGGCCCCGCACACCGCGCGGAGCACCGCCGCTGCGGCGTACCGGTCCGGCCCTCGTCCCACCGGACGACCGTGCCGCCGTCCGCCGCGGCGCCTGACCGCTGCGCCCTGGACGCCCCGGAGCGCCGGGCTGTGCCGGCCGCGGCGGATGTGCCAGCCTCCCCTCGTGCCGACACCGGTGGCGTGGGTGCACGCCTTCGTCGACGTGCCCGCCCGGCACGTCGAGGCGACGCGGGCGTTCTGGTCGGCGGTGACCGGCTGGCCCCCGGGCGAGGCGTGGCCCGGCCACCCCGAGTTCACCTCGCTCCCGCCGCCGACCGGCACGCCGCGCGGGTCCAGGCGCTCGGCGCCCGGGTGCTCTGGCCGGGGAACGGGTTCGTCGCCCTGGAGGACCCGGTGGGCCTGCCGTTCTGCGTGACCGCCAACGACCCGGACCGCTGACGTCACCCTGCAGCGCCTGCCAGCACCGGCCCGGTGTGGTGAGCTCCGCCGTGCGCCGACCCGGACGTCGTCAGGGGGCGGGGAAGGACCGGTCGCCGAAGAGGATGCGCCGGGCCGCCGCCCGCCCGACCGGCGTCCGCAGCAGGCAGAACGCCGCCGCGGCGACGGCCGGCGTGCGGACCTGGGCCAGTCCCCGGCGCAGCGCGAGCCGTCCCCGGAAGCGGGCGCGCAGCGCGGCACCGTCGTACCGCTCGAGCGTGTCCGGCCGCCCGCTGCGCAGCGCGTCGTCGAGGACGTCGGCCGCGTGCCCCGACAGGCGCAGGCACGGGTCGAGGCCGCCCGCGGTGAGCGGGGAGACCGCACCCGCCGCATCCCCGACGAGCAGCCCACCGGGACCGCTGATCCGGCGCAGCAGGCCGCCGACGGGGATCGGGCCACCCCGCCGCTCGACCTCCGCGGGACGGTCGGCGTCGGGCAGCCCGGGCGCCGAGGCGCCGAACCGGTCCAGCGCCCGTCGCATGCCGTCGGGGAAGCGGTCGGGGTAGCCGGCGACGCCGACGTGGGCGTGCTGCCCGTCGTTGACCACCCAGGCCAGGTAGCCGGGCGCCAGGGAGGGGTCGAGCACGCAGTGGAACGTGGGCGGCTCCGCGCCGCGCGGGATCGCGAAGACCTCCTCGGCGCCTACCAGCAGGTGCCGGTTGCGGTCCAGCCCGAGGTCGCGGGCCACGCGCGAGCGGGCGCCGTCCGCGCCGACGACGAACCGCGCCCGCACCCGGGTCGGCCCGTCCCGACCGGCCAGCAGGTGCGCGCCGTCCCGCCGCCCCTCGTAGCGGGTGCCCAACGCGATGCGGACGCCGGCGTCGGCCGCCTCCCGGGCCGCCGCCACGTACAGCGGACCCATGTCGCCCACCCGGTACTCGTCGCGCTCGCTGTCCAGGGTCACCGGACGGCCGCGTCCCGGGGGGTGCAGCACCACGCGCCGGATCGGCGGACCAAGGCACTCCGGGGGCAGCGGGAAGTCGTCGAGCGTCTTGCGGACGAAGATCCCCGTGGTGCGGATCGCGCCGGTCAGCCCGGGCCGCCGCTCGGCCAGGAGCACCTCGTGCCCCCGGCGGGCGAGCAGCGTGGCCGTGTGCAGCCCGGCCAGGCCCGCCCCCACGACGAGGACGTCGGCGTCGTCCCTCACCGGCGGGCCTCGTGCGCGGTGTGCGGCGCCTCCTGTTCGTCGGGGACCCACTCGAGCAGGTCGCCGGGCTGGCAGCCGAGCACCCGGCACATGGCCTCCAGCGTGCTGAACCGGACGGCCTTGGCCCGGCCGTTCTTCAGCACCGCGACGTTCGCCGGCGTCAGCCCGATCCGCTCGGCGAACTCGCCCACGCTCATCTTCCGCTTGGCCAGCTCGACGTCGATGCGCACGACGATCGGCATCAGATGACCGCTTCCAGGTCCGCCCGCAGCGTCGTCGCCTGCTGCAGCAGCGCACGCATCACGACCACGAGCAGCCCGACCACGGCCCCGGCCACGAGCAGGAGCAGGAGCACGAGCGGCGGTCCGGGAAGGCCCACGCTCACGAGGGACCAGACGAACGTGCCGAGGAGCAGGAGCCACGCGGCGGCGATCGCCCCCACGATGGCGTCCACCCAGACCATGGACGCCGCACTGAAGATGCGGTCGTCCTCGACGAGGGTGAGCAGCTTCCAGGTGCACACGATGACGACCTGGACGCAGCCCAGCCCCAGGACGGTGACCACGAGCGTCGGCCACCGCAGGTACGCCAGCTCGGGCGAGTCCTCGGCCATCGCCGCCGACAGCGCCGGCAGGAAGAGCACCTGCGCCGTCACGAGGGCGGCGAACGCCACCGCGAGCAGGAACCTGAGCGGGCCGACCACCCGACGCGTCGTCGTCACGCATCGAGTCTCGGCAACTACCTATCGAAAGTCAATCGACCATCCGGGTGTGTCCTCCGGCGCGCGCAGCGCCCAGGGTCAGCGCCCCGCCTCCTCGAGGACCGCGGCCAGCGCGTCCACGGCCCGGTCGACGTCGGCGGGCTCGACGACCAGCGGTGGGGACAGCCGGATGGTCTGCCCGTGGGCGTCCTTGACCAGGACGCCGTGCGCGGCCAGCCGCTCGCACGCGGCGCGCCCGGTCATCAGCGCGGGGTCGACGTCGATCCCGGCCCACAGCCCGCGCGTCCGCACCGCCTGGACGCCGTGCCCGACCAGGTCGTCGAGCCGGTCGCGCAGCTGCACGCCGAGCTTGGCCGCGCGCTCCTGGTACTCGCCGGTCTCCAGCAGCCCGACCACGGCGTGCCCGATCGCCGCCGCGAGCGGGTTGCCGCCGAACGTCGACCCGTGGCTGCCCGGGGTGAGGACGTCGAGGACCGCGGAGGTGGACACCACCGCCGACACCGGGACGATGCCGCCGCCCAGGGCCTTGCCCAGCAGGTAGACGTCGGGGACGACGCCCTCCAGCTCGCAGGCGAAGGTGGCCCCCGTCCGGCCCAGCCCGGACTGCACCTCGTCGGCGATGAACAGCACCCCGGCGTCGGTGCACGCCTGCCGGACCGCCGCGAGGTAGCCGGGCGGCGGCACGACCACGCCGGCCTCCCCCTGCACCGGCTCGAGCAGCACCGCGACCGTGTCGGGGGTGAGCGCGGCCCGCAGGGCGTCGGCGTCGCCGTAGGGCACCACGGTGAAGCCGGGGGTGAAGGGGCCGAAGCCCTCGCGCGCCGAGTCGTCGGTGGAGAAGCTGATGATCGTGGTGGTGCGGCCGTGGAAGTTGCCCGCCGCGACGACGATCCGCGCCCGGTCGGCGGGGACGCCCTTGACCCGGTAGCCCCAGCGCCGGGCGACCTTGATCCCCGTCTCCACCGCCTCCGCCCCGGTGTTCATCGGGAGCACGAGCTCCATCCCGGCCAGGGCGGCCAGGTCGCGGGCGAAGGGGCCGAGCCGGTCGTTGTAGAAGGCGCGGCTGGTGAGCGTGACCCGCTCGAGCTGCTCGCGGGCCGCCCGGAGCAGGACCGGGTGCCCGTGGCCGAAGTTCAGGGCGGAGTACCCGGCCAGGCAGTCGAGGTAGCGACGGCCGTCGACGTCGGTCACCCACGCCCCGCGCGCCTCGGCCACCACCACCGGCAGCGGGGCGTAGTTGTGCGCCGTCGCCGTCTCGGTGAGCGCCACGTGCTCGCTCGAGGACAGCGGCCTGTCGGTGCGCCGCGGCGTGGTCATGGGGGGCCTCCTCCGGATGGGCGTCGGACTCTCCACCGCCCGGCGCCGGGGTCGCCGGTCGCCGGCCGTGACCAGAGGCTAGAGAGGCCGGACACGCGCATCAATGCACCTGCGTTGCGCTTCCACCGTGCATCCGTTGCGTCTCAGAGCCTACGGTGCTCGATGTGTTGCAGAAGCCCGCGAACCGCCTGGACCCGCTCGACCGGCAGATCATCGGCTGCCTGACCCGCGACGCCCGCGCCACGTACGCCGTCATCGGCGACGAGGTCGGGCTGTCCGCGCCGGCGGTGAAGCGCCGCGTGGACCGGCTGCTGGCCGACGGGGTGATCCGGGGCTTCACCGCGCTGGTCGACCCGGAGGTGCTCGGCTGGACGACCGAGGCCTACGTGGAGGTGTTCTGGGAGGGGACGCCGTCCCCGCTGGAGCTGCGGCGCAGTCTCGGGGAGGTCCCCGAGGTCGTCGGCGCGTGGAGCGTCACCGGCTCCGCGGACGCGCTGGTCCACATCCTGGCCGCCGACATCCCGCACCTGGAGGAGGCCATCGAACGGCTGCGGCAGCAGCCCAACGTGCACCAGACCCGCAGCGAGGTCGTGCTGTCCCGGCTGATCGACCGCGCGGGCCCCTGAGACCGCGGCAGCACGGTCAGCACCGACGGCCGGGGTGGCCGTCCGAGCGCGTCGCGGTCCGGCCGTGCGCTCACGAGCCGGTGTCGCCCAGCCAGTGGGCCAGCCGGCCGCTGCGGTGGACGGCGAGGATGCGGCGTTCGGTGTCGGGGCGCTGGGCGGGCCGCGTGAAGACCAGCAGGACGTCGCCGGTGCGCAGCCGGGTGTGCGGCGCCACCGCGGAGGTGGTCCCGTCGCGCGCGAGCAGGCCGGGGGTCGCCCCGTCGGGGAGGCGCAGTTCGCTCATGTAGACGCCGTGCAGGCGGGACCCGGGCAGGACCCGGACCTGCAGGAGGTCGGTGCCCAGTTCGTGCAGGGACGAGGTCCCGACGTCCAGGTCCAGCGGCACGCCGTCGGCTCCTCGGACCGGCTCCCGGCTCCCTCGGACCGGCTCCCGGCCCCCGGGGACGAGGCGGCGCGGGATCCCCCGGGCCAGGCGCGGGGAGGAGTAGACCGCGATCGGGCCGAGGACGGCGAGGACGAGGACGTAGCCGGCGGCGAACGAGCCGAGCCGGGGATCGAGTCCGGCGGCCAGCGCCAGCGAGGCGAGGACCAGGGAGAACTCGCCGCGGGTCAGCACGGTCAGGCCGATGTTCGCCGCTCCGAGGCGCCCGAGGCCGTGCAGGCGGGCGGCGACGATGCCGGCCACGACCGCCAGCACGACCGTCGCGGCGGCGGCGGCGAGGACCTGCGGGAGCACCGCGAGGACGTCCCCGATGTCGATCGTCAGGCCGAAGTGGAAGAAGAAGATCGCCCCGAAGCCGTCCCGCAGCGGATGGGTGAGCTGCCGCAGCCGGCGGGCGGCCGGGGTGGAGGCCAGGATCAGGCCGATCATGAACGCGCCGATCGCGTCGGAGACGCCCAGGTGCTCCCCCGCGCCGGCCGTGCTGATCGCCAACCCCAGGGCGAGGACGACGACGATCTCGTCGTCCTTGGTCCGCAGCAGCGCACCGACCCACCGGGTCCCGTGCCGGGCCACCACGGTCAGCACCAGCAGGAACGTGAAGGCGACGCCCATGCCGAGGACGGCCTCGAGCACGCCGGAGGCGCCGCCGAGGACCGGCTGCAGCAGGGCCAGGTAGAGGGCGAGGAAGAGGTCCTCGATGACGATGATCCCGAGGATGACGCGGGTCTCGGGGTTGCCGAGCCGCCGCGTCTCGACCAGCAGCTTGGTCACGATGGCGGACGAGGAGATGCCGACGATGCCGGCCACCACGAAGGCCTCCGACGTCCCCCAGCCCAGCGCGGAGCCCAGCACCAGGCCACCGCCGACGTTCAGGCCCAGGTAGACCGCGGCCGCGACCGCCAGCCGCCGCCCGCCGGACGTCAGCTGGCCGAGCGAGAACTCCAGGCCCAGGTAGAACAGGAGGAACACCAGGCCGAGGCGGGCGACCAGCGCGAGGTCCGCCGGGTCACCGACCAGGACGAACCCCGGCGTGTTCGGTCCCAGCAGCAGGCCGGCGAGCATGAACAGCGGGATGGTCGGCAGCCCGATGGGCACACCGGCGCGCGCGACCAGACCGCACACGAGGAAGGCGCCGCCGAGGGCGAGGAGTGCCTCAGCGACGTGGTGCACCCGGCCTCCTCGTGGACGTCCGCCTGCGCCTGCCGATCACCGGCCCACACGGGAGATCCTGAGCCGGCAGGTCGGCTGGGCGGAATCCGTGGCAGCACCCATTCCGGCCGGAACGGCATGGGTGGTGGGCCCCATCTCGGGCACGGGACCTTGGCCGGTGGCCTCCGGTGTCCCAGGCTCTACGGCATCGGTCACCGGAGCCGGGCGGCAGGGGCAGCGGATGGGGCAGGGACCACGGCGCGAGGCAGGGCGGGGTCTGCCGCTGTTCTGGCGGGTGTGCCTGGTCAACGGCGCCGTCTTCGCGGTCGGCACCGCGGTGCTGGCGGCCTCGCCGGCCACCGTCTCCACGCCCGTGCTCGCCCGCGAGGCGCTGGTCCTGTCCGTCGGCCTGACCGTGATGCTGGTGGCCAACGGGGTGCTGCTCCGCGCGGTGCTGGGACCGCTGGACCGGCTGCGGAGCCTGATGGAGGACGTCGACCTGCTCCGCCCCGGCCAGCGGCTGCCGGAGCCGGGCAGCGGCCCGGCCGCCGACCTCATCAGCAGCTTCAACGCCATGCTCGACCGCCTCGAGGCCGAGCGCGCCGCCTCCAGCGGGCAGGCGCTGGCCGCGCAGGAGGCCGAGCGTCGCCGGGTCGCCCAGGAACTGCACGACGAGGTCGGGCAGAGCCTGACCGCGGTCCTGCTGGGCATGCGGCAGGTGGCCGACCGGGCACCGGCCGAGCTCCGGCCCGAGGTGCTGCTCGTGCAGGAGACCGCGCGGGCCAGCCTCGACGAGGTGCGGCAGGTGGTCCGGCGGCTGCGCCCGGGCGTGCTCGACGACCTGGGCCTGGTCAGCGCCCTGACCTCGCTGGCGACCGAGCACGCCCGGCTCACCGGCGCCCAGGTGTGCCGGCGCCTCTCCCCCGACCTCCCTCCGCTCGGGCCGGACGCCGAACTGGTCGTCTACCGGGTGGCGCAGGAGGCGCTCACCAACGTCGCCCGGCACGCCGCCGCCGGCCGCGTCTGCGTCGACCTGACGCCCACCTTCGCCGGCGACGCCGTGCAGCTGCGGGTCGCCGACGACGGCCGCGGTCTCGGCGACAACCGCGAGGGGGCGGGGATCCGCGGCATGCGGGAACGGGCGGTGCTCGTCGCCGCGACGCTGACCATCGGACCCCACCAGGACGGCGGGACCGAGCTGCGGCTGCTCGTCCCGGCGCCGGGGACGGCAGGCCACCGGTGACCCGCCCGGCTCCCACCCGGATCCTGCTCGCGGACGACCACGCCCTCGTGCGCCGCGGCGTGCGGTTGATCCTGGACGGCGAGCCGGACCTGACCGTCGTCGCCGAGGCCGGCGACGGCGCGGAGGCACTGGCCCTGGCCCGGGTGCACGCCATCGACCTCGCCGTCCTCGACGTCGCCATGCCCCGGCTCACCGGCCTGCAGGCGGCCCGGGAGCTGTCCCGCCGCTCCCCGGGCACGCGCATCCTGCTGCTGTCGATGTACGACAACGACCAGTACTTCTTCGAGGCGCTGCGCGCCGGCGCCTCCGGCTACGTGCTCAAGTCCGTCGCCGACCGCGACCTCGTCGAGGCCTGCCGTGCCGTCATGCGCGAGGAACCGTTCATCCACCCGGCTGCCCTGACCGCGCTCATGCGCGAGTACCTGCAGCGCGCCGGCCGCGGGGAACGCCTGCCCGGCAGCATCCTCTCGGCACGCGAGACGGAGGTCGTCAAGCTCATCGCCGAGGGCCGCTCCTCGCAGGAGATCGCAGCCCTGCTCGTGATCAGCGTCAAGACCGTCGAGCGGCACCGGGCCAACGTCCTGCAGAAGCTGGAGATGCGGGACCGGACCCAGCTCACCCGCTACGCCATCCGCACCGGCCTGATCGAGCCCTGAGCGTCCCCGCCGCTGCGCGGACGTCCGCAGCCCCGCAGCAGGCCGAGCGGGAACGGACCGGGAGCACGGCCCGGGTCGGGTCTCCGCCGTCGGCCGACCGCGCCGGTCCGGTCAGGCGCCGTCGGCGGTCAGCGGGTCCCAGAACGCGCACTGGTGCTCCTCGGCGACCGCGGCGTCGGGGACGGCGGCGCTCCGGCCGGCCGGCTGCAGGGAGAGCACGACCTGCTCGGCGTCGTACGACGGCCAGTCCGCCTGCCCGGGGACGCCGGGGTCGCCCTGCCGGACGAAGGCGCCCCAGTACTGCTTCATCTCCGCCGCCAGCTGCTGCTCCCCGGCGTCGAACGTGGGCGCGATGGGCACGCCGTTGTCGAAGCTCGGGAACAGGTACGCCAGTTCGGCGGCGTGCCCCGCACCCCACTCGTAGCCCGGGATCGGCTGCACCCCGGGCCCGGTGCGGGCGGCGAACTCGTAGGCCCACGTCGGCACGTGCGCGGCGAGGTCACGGGTGAGCGCCCGGTTGGCACAGCCGCCGATGCCGAACGCGATGCCGGCGTCGGTGACGATCGCGCCGGAGAGGTAGGCGCCGGTGAACTCGTTGGCGTCGGCCGGCCACGGGTAGCGGGCCAGGACGGCGTCGGCGTCCCCGGCGAAGGCGTCGCGGACCCAGGTCTCGTACTGCTCCCCGGTCCAGCCGATGCTCCCGGCCATGAAGGTGCGGCCCTCGTCCCGGGTGGCCCCGACGACCACGGGGACGTCCGCGAGGTCCCCCCTGCGGACCGCCTCCCGCGGGGCCACCGGCAGGAACGGCGTGCCGGCGACCGGCGGGACGATCGGGATCGGCGCGTCGATCAGCTCGCCCACCGGCGTGCCGCGCAGGCAGGCCACCGCGCTCGCGAGCTGGGCGCACCCCACCGCCTGCGCGACGACCTCGCCCTCGGCGTCCGCGGCGTCCTGGCTCCGGCTCGGACAGGAGCCGCTCTGGATCATGGCCCCGGCGAACAGGTCCCGGGACCCCGGGGCGACGAGGTGGGAGCAGACCGACCACCCGCCGGCCGACTCCCCGCCGATCGTCACCCGCGCGGGGTCGCCGCCGAAGGCGGCGATGTTCTCCTGCACCCAGCGCAGCGCCGCCTGCTGGTCCATCAGCCCGTAGTTGCCGGACTCGCCCTGGCGCGCGGTGAGCTGCGGGTGCCCCAGGAAGCCGAGGACGCCGAGCCGGTAGTTCATCGTGACCCCGACGATCCCGGTCGCCGCGACCATCGCGGCCATGTCGGCCTGGTTGGAGCTGCCGTTGACCAGGCCGCCGCCGTGGATGAACACGTAGACCGGGAGACGGTCCTCGGGCGTGGTGCCGGCAGGGCGCTGCACGTTGACGAACAGGCAGTCCTCGGTCTCCGAGCGCGGGCCGTTCGTGCTCTCGGTCGCCGGGCAGCGGTTGCCGTAGGCGTCGGCCGCCCGGACGCCGTCCCACCGCGCGGGCGGCTGCGGTGGGCTCCACCGCAGCTCTCCGACGGGCGGTGCGGCGTACGGGATGCCGAGATAGCCGTCTACACCGTCGGCCTGCACGCCGCTCACCGCCCCCGACCGGGTGTGGACGACGGGCGGCCGACCCGGCGCGGGCGCGGCCAGGGCCGTCGGCGCGGGCAGCCAGGTGAGCAGGAGGCCGGCCAGCACCGCGGCCGACGTGCTCCGGAGGGAACGGGACATCTCGGCGCCTCCTGGCCCGCAGCGTGCGGCTGGGGAGGTCAGGGGCGGACCGCGGTCCGCACCCTCCGTTCGGGTGGCTGCGAACGGCGCCGCCCATCCTGCTCCGGACCGGCCACCGGCGACAGCCGACGGCGGCCGGAGGTCGTCACAGGCAGTAGGGACAGTCCGTGCCGCCGTCGGCGACCGTGCGCAGGCAGCGGAGCAGCGGACCGAGACGGGTGCCCTTCGGCACCAGGGCGTGCGCACCGGCGACCACGGCCTCGGGTCCCACCTCGGGGCCCTCCCCCGTCAGCACGATCACCCGGGCCTCGGGTCGGGCCGCACGCAGCGCCGCCGTGGCCGCCAGCCCGTCCGTCCCGGCCATGGACACGTCCATGAACACGACGTCGGGCCGAAGCCGCTCGGCGGCCGCCACCGCCTGCTCCCCGTCCTCGCACTCGCCGACGACGGTGAGGTCGTCCTCGTCGGACAGCGCTTCGGCGAGTGCCCTGCGCACCATCGGGTGGTCGTCGACGAGCAGGACCCGGATGCCGGCGGAGCCGCCCCCGGCGCGGCCGTCGCCGGCGCAGCAGTTCCCCGTCACCCGTCCACCTCCTCGCCGTGCGGCGCGGACCGCCGGCCGGTCCCCCACCTCGCGGACGGGCGGTGCCCCTCCACGAGCCGCGGGTTGCCCAGCACGCCGGCCCACCGCCCGGCCCGCCCACCCGGCGCCGCGCTGACGTCCCCAGCCTAGGCACAGCGGCCGTCCAGGGCGGTTCCACAGCACGCAGCGACAGTGACGGGCACGACCACGGCTCCCGTGCCCCGCCTCGCACCCGGGCCGGTCGCGGGCGCACGGGGTGGTCCGCGGCGGGCTCGCCGGCGCCGGAGGGCTCGCCGGCCCGGCCGCCGCCCTCCGGGCCGCCTCGCCGCTCCGGGTGGGCGCGCCTGGCGGCGTCCGGCCGTCCGGTGGGGAACGCTCCGGCGCAGCGGTCCCGCGCGCTGCGGGGGAGACTCCCGGACGGCACGAGGTCCCGCCGGGGACGGCCGCGGGCGCGCCGGGCCGGCCGGCCGGTCCGCCTCCCGGCGCGCCGGGACGACCTCCGGGGGGAACGAGCGGGATGGACGTGCAGGAGACCGACGCGGGGACCGACCTCGCCGGGGTGGCGGGCCTCACCTCGCGGGAGGCCGAGGCCCGGCGGCGGCGCGGTGAGGGCAACGTCGCCGTCAGCGCGTCGTCCCGCAGCTACGCCCGGATCCTGCGCACCAACGTCTTCTCGTTCTTCACCGTCATCCTGTTCGTGATCGGCGCGGCGCTGCTGGCGCTGGGCCGCTACAACGACGCCTTCACCAGCGTCGGGCTCGGGCTGGTCAACGCGGCGATCAGCGCCGTCCAGGAGATCCGGGCCAAGCGCAAGCTCGACCGGTTGCAGCTGCTGGGCCGCAGCCGGGTCACCGTGCTCCGCGACGGCCGGGAGACCTCGGTGGCGCAGGAGGACGTCGTCCGCGGGGACGTGCTGAGCGTGCGTCCCGGCGACCAGGTCGTCGTCGACGGCCCGCTCCTCGACGGCGGCCGGGTCGAGGTGGACGAGTCGCTGCTCACCGGCGAGTCCGAGCCGCAGCTGCGCGGGCCCGGCGAGGACCTGCTGTCGGGCAGCTCCTGCGTCGGCGGCGGGGGCTCCCAGCTCGCCCGGGACGTCGGCGCGTCGAGCTACGCCAGCCGGCTGACCGCCGAGGCCCGCCAGGCGTCCACGGACACGACCCCGCTGCAGCGCCGCATCGAGTTCGTCGTCCGGCTGGTCATGGTCCTGGTGGCGCTGATGAGCGCCACGATCCTGCTGCAGGCCGCGCTGGAGGGGTTCTCGCTGGTGCGCGTCGTGCAGACCACGGCGGTGCTGTCCGGCCTGGTGCCCTACGGGCTGTTCTTCCTCGTGGCGGTGGCCTACACCGTCGGCGCGGCGAAGAGCTCGGGCAGGGGCGCCCTCGTGCAGCAGGTCAACGCCGTGGAGTCGGTGAGCAACGTCGACGTCGTCTGCACCGACAAGACCGGGACGCTGACCACCGGCCGCCTCTCGCTCGCGGAGGTCCGGCCGGTCGGCCGGCTCGGGGCCGCGGCCGTGGAGCACCTGGTCGGCTCCCTGGCCCGCAGCACCACCGCCGCCAACCTGACCTCCTCGGCACTGGCCGCGGCGCTCCCCGGCGCGCCGTGGGAGGTGCGGGAGGAGGTGCCGTTCTCCTCCTCGCTGCGGTGGAGCGCGCTGCGCACCGACGACGGGGTCCTGGTCCTGGGCGCGCCGGACGCCCTGGCGCCGGCCCTGTCCGGCGCACCCCTCACCGACACGGTGACCGCGCTGACCGGGCAGGGGCTGCGGGTCCTGGTCGTCGCGCGCGCCGCCGATCCGGCTGCCCGGCTGCGCGACGACACCGGGCGGCCGCGGCTGCCGGCGCTGGAGCCCCTGGCCGTGGTGGCCCTCGCCGACGAGCTGCGGCCGGACGTGCCCGCGACCCTCGCCGGGCTGATCGCCGGCGGCACCGCGGTGAAGGTGGTCTCCGGCGACGACCCCCGCACGGTGGCGGCGCTCGCCCGGCAGGCCGGGCTGGACGGCGGGGACCCGGTGACCGGCGCCGACCTCGACGCGCTCACCGACCGGGAGTTCGACGACGTGGCGGCCCGGACGACGGTGTTCGGCCGGATCGCCCCGGAGCAGAAGGAGCGGCTCGTCGCCTCCCTGCGCCGGCAGGGCCGCTACGTCGCGATGGTCGGCGACGGGGTCAACGACGCCCGCGCGCTCAAGCGGGCCCACGTCGGCGTGGCGATGCGCAGCGGCAGCGCCGTCACCCGCGACGTCGCCGACATCGTGCTGACCGACGACTCGCTGACCGCGCTGCTACCCGCGCAGCAGGAGGGCCGGCGGATCATCTCCGGCATCGGCACCTCGATGCAGGTGTTCCTCGCCCGGGTCGGCACGCAGGGCCTGGTGATCCTCGCGGTGACGATGCTCGGCCTGGGGTTCCCCTACTCCCCCGCCAACGTCGGGCTGACCCTGCTGACCGTCGGCCTGCCGACCCTCTTCCTCACGATGTGGGCCCGCCCCGCACCGCCGGACCCCCACCTGCTGACGTCGCTGTGGCGGTTCGTCGTCCCGGCCATGGTGGTCACCGCCGCAGGCGGCGTCGCGGTGTACGCCCACCATTACACGACGCTGCTCACGGGGTTCAGCGACTCCGTCGTCCCCGGCTTCGTCGTCAGCGAGTTCGAGCGCTACACCGGGGTCTCCTCCAGCGACGTCGGCTTCGCCGAGGCGGCGGCGACGATCGGCGCCCAGACGGCGCTGTCCACCTTCGTCTCCTACGCCGCGTTCCTGCTGATCCTCTTCCTGAAACCGCCGAACCGGCTCCTCGCATCATGGACCCGGCCCGACGGCGACCGGCGGCCCGCGGTGCTCGTGGCCGTGCTGGTCGTCGCGTTCACCGGCGGGTTGTTCGTCGAGCCGTTCACCGACTACTTCGGGCTCACCCACGCCGCCGACCCGGTCTTCCGGACGGTCCTGCCGGCGCTGGTCCTCTGGTTCGCCCTCCTGACGGCGGCCTACCGGTTCCGGTTGCTGGAGCGGGCGCTGGGACTGCAGCAGCTCCCCGCGGCGAGCCTCCCCGGACGCGGGCCGACGCGGGACTGACGGCCCGGCCACCGTCCGGTCGGGACGGCCGGTCGGCCCGACCACCACCGGTGACCGGACGGAGCGACGCCGGGGTCGCGGATGTCGCGGTCCGACCGCAACGCACGCGGCCACGCCGGGGGCGCTGGTGTGTCACGCTGACGCGCTGCCCGCAGCTGCTGCTCCGTCCGTCCGCACCCGCGACCTGGTCCGCAGGACCGCCTCGCGGGATCCCGAGCGCCGTCCCCTCCGACAGGACCTCAGGCATGAGTCAGATCGCGTCCCGAGCCCCCGGCCAGATCACCGCCGACCCCGAACGCAACCTCGCCCTGGAACTCGTCCGCGCCACCGAGGCGGCAGCGATCAACTGCTCCCGCTACCTGGGGTACGGGGACAAGGACCAGGTGGACGCCGCGGCCGTCGACGCCATGCGGCCCGTCCTCGGCTCGGTCCGGATGAACGGTGTCGTCGTCATCGGGGAGGGCGAGAAGGACCAGGCTCCGATGCTCTACAACGGGGAACGCGTGGGTGACGGCACCGGACCCGAGTGGGACATCGCCGTCGACCCCGTCGACGGCACCACCCTCACCGCGAGGAGCCTGCCCGACGCCGTCAGCGTGCTCGGGGTGGCCCCGCGGGGCACCATGTTCGACCCCGGACCGGCCGTCTACATGAAGAAGCTCGTCGTGCCCGGGAGCGTGGCCGCGTCGGTGGACCTCGACGCACCCATCGGCGACACGCTCGCGACGATCGCCGCAGCGAGCGACCGCGCCGTGCCCGACCTGACGGTCGCGGTGCTCGACCGCCCGCGGCATGCCGGGCTCGTCTCCGACATCCGTCGCGCCGGCGCCCGGATCCGCTTCCTCCTCGACGGCGACGTCGCCGGCTCCATCATGGCCGTCACTCCCGGGACGGGTGTGGACCTCCTCGTCGGGACCGGAGGCACCCCCGAGGGCGTCCTCGCCGCCTGCGCACTGAGGTGCCTCGGAGGTGAGCTCATCGGCCAGCTGGTCGCCCGGGACGACGACGAGCGGCGCGCCGCGCTCGACAGGGGGTACGACCTCGAGCGGGTCCTCACCACGACCGACCTGGTCAGCGGCGACGACGTGTTCTTCGCGGCGACCGGCGTCACCGACGGGGCGCTGCTCAAGGGCGTGCGCTTCGAGCCGCACCGCATCGTCACCCACTCGCTGTCGATGCGCTCCCGCTCGCGCACGGTGCGACTGATCGAGGGACACCACGATCCCGAGCACTCGTTCCTCGTCAACTTCTGAGGGGTCCGCCACGGGCGCCACCACCGGCCCCTCCACGGGCGCGTCGCACCCCGACGGTGGTGGGCGCCGCCGTCCCCGTGATCACCGCCCCCGTGCGGCTAGGGCGGCGTCCAACCGCGGGTACACGCGGCGGGCGTTGCGCTCGAAGACCTTTTCCGGTCGCCGGGCGCCGGCCCGACCGCCTCGACGTAGCGGCGGTGTCGTCGACGTGGTGGCCGGTGTGCGGGTCGATCCCCGTTCGGCCCCGACCATCTCGGAGCCGAACAGGATGGTGTCGACGTCGACGACCTCGAACAGGAGGTCGATGCCGGGCTGGTGGTAGACGCAGGTGTCGAAGAAGACGTCGCCCGGATCAGACGATGCGCACCTGGAGGTGCACCTCCTCGGGGGCGGTGTGGGTCATCGCGACGACGAGATCGAGCGCCATCTCCTCGACGTCGTCGACGCTGTCGGCCTGGGTCGTACCGACACCCGCGACGTCGACCACCCAGTGGTCGCCCTCGCAGATCGCGGTCGCGGTGTAGCTGGCCATCCGTCCTCCAGGGTCAGGTCATCGCCAGGTCGTCGGGGCGACGGTTCAGCCGGGTGCCGACCGGCCACGTCCGGCCGGTGGGCACCACGCCGCGGACGACCGCGGCGGAGCAGGACACGGTGGTGCCGCGCCCGGTCAGGGTCCCGTGCGCGGCGCGGGGGTGGCTCCGTGGCCGAGGCGCACGTTGATCTGCTTGGTCTGGGTGAAGCCGGCGATCATGCCCTCGAGGGAGACCTCCCGGCCGATGCCGCTCTGCTTGTAGCCGCCGTAGGACTGGCCGACGACCTGCCCGCCGCCCTGGTTGATCTGCACCCAGCCCGCCTCGAGCCGGTGGGCCGTGGTGATCGCCAGGTCGATGTCGTGGCTCCAGACGTAGGCCCCGAGTCCGTAGGCGGTGTCGTTGGCCATGCGGACGACGTCGTCGACGTCGGTCCAGGCGATGGCGACGACCACGGGCCCGAAGATCTCCTCGCGGGCGAGGCGGAAGCTGTTGTCGCCGCCGGAGAACAGCGTGGGCACGTGGAAGAACCCCTCGGCCAGCGGCCCGTCCGTCGGCGGCAACCCGCCCACCTCGACGTGCAGCGCGGGGTCGGCCAGCCCGTCCTCCAGGTAGCCCCGGATGGAGTCGAACTGGGTCTCGTTGATGACCGCGCCGATGTCACTGGTCTCGTCCAGCGGGTTCCCGACCCTCATCGCCCCCAGCCGCTCCGACAGCCGGGCGAGCACCTCTTCGTGGACGTCGCGGTGCAGGAACAGCCGCGAGCCGGCGGTGCAGCTCTGACCCTGCCGGCTGATCCGCGAGGACAGCACCAGCCCCTCGATCAGCTCGTCGGTCACCGCACCGGGGAACACGATCGACGGGTTCTTGCCGCCCAGCTCGAGGGACAGGTGGGCGAGCCGCTCCCCCGCCTTGCTCGCGATGCCGCGGCCGACCTCCGTCGAGCCGGTGAAGGAGATCTTGTCCACGCCGGGGTGCTCGACCAGGGCGTTGCCCGCGTTGCGGCCGGTCCCGGTCACCACGTTGAGGACGCCGGGGGGCAGGAACTCCTCGCAGATCTCCGCCATCAGCAGGATCGACAGCGGAGCGTCCTCGGCGGCCTTGAGCACGATGGTGTTGCCCGCGGCCAGGGCGGCCGGGACCTTGAAGCCGGCGATCATCAGCGGCGAGTTCCACGGCAGGATCGCGCCCACCACCCCCAGCGGTTCCTGCCGGGTGTACTGCAGCTGCGACGCCCCGGCCGGCAGGGTCGTGCCCTTCACCTCCCCGGCGACGCCGCCGAAGTAGCGGAACAGGTCGGCCAGCAGCGCGGCCTCGGGCCGCGCCTGGGTGCGCAGCGCGTTCCCGGTGTCCTCGGCGGTGACCCGGGCGAGCTCCTCCGCGCGATCCTCGAGGGCGTCGGCGATCCGCAGCAGCACCCGCTGGCGCTCCTTGAAGTGCTGGTCCCTCCACGCGGGGAAGGCCTCCCGGGCGGCGGTGACGGCGCGGTCGACGTCCGTGGCGTTGCCGCGCGGCACGCGGGCGAGGACGGAGCCGCGGCGGGCCGGGCTGGTGATCTCCCGCCACTCCCCGTCGACGGCCTCGACCCAGTTCCCGCCGATGAGCATCAGCCGGGTCGGTGGGGACGTCGTGCCGGTGGACGGGCTGAGGACGCTCTGCTGCGACATGGACTCTCCTGTGCCTGGGTGGTGGGGGCGGCCGGGCCGAGGGTCCCGCTCGGCGGGGGATGCGTCGAGTCGTCAGCCTGCACCCGACGGTCGGCGACCCGGAACCCCGACGTCGCGGCCTCCCGGTCGGACCGGCCCGGCCGGGGCTGTCCGACCCGCCGGGGGTCGCCGGGGTCAGGAGGGCCGGCCGGCCTCCCGACCCGCAGCCCCCGGCTGTGCGCCTTCGGGACGACGGTGGTGCCGACCGCCCGGACGACGACGACCGGCTCGTCCAGCACGTCGGTACCCGAGGGGCTCTGGTCGTATCGGGAGGCGATCACCGTGCGGGCCTCCAGCTCCACCGTGCGGCTGGTGGTGCATGTCCGATCTGCCTTCCTCGGTCCGTGCCCTCGTCGCCCACGCTTCGGGGCCGGAGTCCCGCCTGGAGCTCCGCCCCCTCCCCCGCCGCCGACCTGGCGAACGGGGACGTCGAGGTTGCCGACCTCCGCGAGGACGCGGGCCCGTCTGCTCGGGATCGGCCACGTCGGCCCGGACGTCGCCGGCGGTGCGGCCGACGGTGACGACCTCGTGTCCCCGCCCGGTGAGGGTCTGGCCCACCGCGGTCCCGAGCCGCCCCGTCGCTCCCACCAGCAGGATCTCTACCGCGTTCCCTTCCGCTCGTCGCGCACGACCGCGCCTTCCTCTCGGCGGCTCACCGCGCCGCGAGGAGCTCGGCGGGGTCGGTGGAGGGCAGCTCGTGCGCCTCGGCGACCGGCCGGTTGACGAGGTGCCCGTCCAGCGTGCTCAGTCCGAGCCGCAGGGCGGGGTCGACCTGCGCTGCCCCGGCCACGCCGTGCTTCGCGACCCGGACCAGGTACGGCAGCGTGGCCGAGGTCAGGGCCAGCGTCGAGGTGCGGGCGACCGCGCCGGGGATGTTGGCCACGCAGTAGTGGACGACCCCCTCCTCGACGTAGGTCGGGTCGGAGTGGGTGGTCGGCCGACTGGTCTCGAAGCAGCCGCCCTGGTCGATGGCGATGTCGACGACCACGCTGCCCGGCCGCATCGCGGCGATCATCTCCCTGCTGACCAGCTTGGGTGCCTTGGCGCCGGGCACCAGGACCGCGCCGATCACGACGTCCGCCTCGGCGACGTAGGCCGCCGTCCGGGCCCGGTTGGGCGTCACCAGGTCCAGCCGCCCGCCGAAGATGTCGGACAGGTAGGCGAGCCGGCTCGGGTTGGTGTCCAGCACCCGGACGATCGCCCGCATGCCCAGCGCGACCTTCGCCGCCTCCGTGCCGGCCACGCCGCCGCCGATGATGAGGACCTTCGCAGCGGGGGTCCCCGGGACCCCGCCCAGCAGGATCCCCGCACCCCCGGCGGGGTTCTCCAGGTGGTGCGCGGCAGCCTGCACGGCCATCCGGCCGGCGACCTCGCTCATGGGGGTCAGCAGCGGGAGCTTGCCGTCCGCGGTCTGCACCGTCTCGTAGGCGATGGAGTCGA
>DATIMX010000460.1:0-13376 GCA_035474935.1 Geodermatophilus sp.
CGCGCTGATCTCCCGGTAGCTGAGGGGAGGGTCGGCCGCGAGCAGGAGCAGCAGGTCGCGCTGCGCCGTCGGCAGGTCGGCGAGACCCTCCCGCACGGCCTCGACCTCCTCGGCCTGCAGCAGGTCGGCGTCGACCTCCGGGTCCACTCCCGCGAACTCGTGCACGGAGCCGTCCAGCGGGTCGACCGGGAGCGTCCGGCCGTGGGCGCGGGCCAGGCGGAGGCTCTCGTGGCGAGCCGTCGTCGCGATCCAGCCGGGCAGCGCGAGCGGCTCGCGGAGCCGGTGGAGGTGCTCCACCAGACGCAGCCAGATCACCTGTGCGACGTCCTCGGCGTCCTGCTCGCCGAGCGGGTACCTGCTGGTGACCGCGCGGACCAGCGGGGTGAACCGCTGCACGAGCACCTGCCAGGCGCAGGGCTCGCCGCGCCGGGCGGCCTCGACGAGCGTCGCCAGGTCGGGCGGGCCGCCCGTGCCCGGGGCCGGGGTGTACCGCTGTGCACCGCGGCCCGAGTCGTCCTGGGGGAGTGCGTCGAGGCTGTCGTGGAGCGTGGACATGTCGGTCCTCCGTGGCGGCCGTTCGCTGGTGGGACGACTGTCGAGGGGGCCGGCACGGCAGGTCCAAGCCCATCAGGAACCGCGGACACGCACGGGGACACCGAGCCGGGCACGCGCTTCCCGGGGTGCGAGTGCGACACCTCCAGCGCTGGAGGTCCTAGGCTGGAGGTCCAGTTCCTGTGGCAGCCGGGGGAAGCCGATGCCCGAGGACGACCTGTCGGCGGTGCTGACGAACGTCGCAGCCGATGCCCGCCCGGTCACCCGCACGAAGATCGCGAACAGCCCGGAGACGCGCGCCTTCCTCGACATCGGGCTGCTGCTGCTCTGCGACGACCTGCTCGACCACCGGGGTCCCGACCTGATGGACGACCACGACGCCGGCACCCGCCTGTTCGCCGGGCTGTCGCAGGCCCGCTTGATCGACCGCGCGGCGCACGAGGACGCCCGCCGGGAGCACCCGAGGATGCTGACCGTCGGGATGTTCCGGGACCGCTGGCGGTACAAGAGCCGCTACACCGAGGACCTCATCGCCTACCTGCTGCGGCCGGCTCTCGTGGAGCACACCATCCACGACGTGGCCGAGGCGGCCGAGGGACTCCCCGACGACCTGCCCTTCGCCGAACTTCTCCGGCAGGTGGTCGAGCGGGTGATGGCCGTGACCCTGGACGACCCGCTGTGGGGCCTGCGCACGGTCGTCTGGGTCGCCCTGCCGAACCACCCGCGGGTGCAGATGTTCCTCAAGGCCCAGTACGAGCAGTGGGTCGCCTACTGGACCGTCCTCTACGAGAGGCTCGCCGGCCGGTTCGGTCTGCAGTTGCGCCCGGAGTACACCTGGCACGACGTCGCGGAGGTCTTCCACGCCCTCGCGGAGGGAGCCCGGCTGCGTGCGCGGGCGACCGGGTCGGCCGCGGCGCTCTCGTCCGGGGACAACGTCCTGGTCGGCGCGATCCACATGTTGCTGCCCGGCCTGTTCCTCAACCCGGAGGCCACGACCCGCAAGCCCTAGCCCGGGCGGAGGTCGTCAGTGCCGGCTGCCGCTGAGCCGGCTGCCGTTGAGCCGGCTCGCGGGCAACCACCTGCGCCGACCGGTGCTCCCCGGGCCCGGGTGCGACGGCTGCCGGTCGAGGCCGCCGGCGACCGTGGCGGCGACGGACACGGCGGACGCCACGGGCGCTCCGTTCCCGACCGGCGGTGGGGGAGGCGTCGGCACCCGCACCCCGGCGCCGTCCCCGCTCTCGGACGGGGCGCCGATGTGCTCGCCGAGGGCGAGGCAGCTGAGCCCGAGCTCGTGGCCCAGCCGCTTGTACGAGGAGAACTTGCCCTCGTCGAACCACTGGTCGGCGGTGCTGTCGTGCGGGAACACGGGGTTCGACGCGGCGTACGCGAGGACCTCGTAGGGCAGGTCCGGCCACAGCACCGCCTTGGCGAGCACGAGGACGCCGGTCCGCTGGTCCGGGGGGAGCCCGCTCTCCTCCGGGTAGGTGATCCGCGCGGTGACGACGCCGCGCTTGCACAGCCGGGCGTTGAGCGCCGCCAGCGGGTCCTTCGGCTCGAACGGCTCGCCGCTGCCGGGGACGAGGTCGAACAGGTCGAACCCCGGCTCCGGCTCGATCCGCACGCCGAGCTCGTCGTGCGCCAGGCGCAGGGCCGCACCGAACGTGCCGGCGGTCGGCGGCGCGTCGCCACTGGCGTCGATGACGTAGATCGTGCGGCACCTCCGCCGCAGCGCCTCGACCAGGCCCAGGTTCTCGTAGTGGCCGCCGTCGGAGACGTGGAGCAGCCGCTGGAAGTACGGGTGGACGCCCAGCACCTCCCGCAGGAGGTAGGGGAAGCGGCGCACGTGCGGCATCCCCGGCAGGGTCCAGTCGTCCTCGGCCGCGAGGTTCTGGCGCAGCAGCAGGTAGTCCGGGTGGGGCAGCCACGACCCGAGCCGGGCGCCGGAGATGGCCAGCAGGCTGCCGTACCAGGACGAGGCCCGGCCCATCGCCGAGGCGAAGGCCGCGCCGCTGATGGCCACGGCCGCCTGGACGGTCAGGTCCCTCCGCAGCTGCTCCGGGCAGGCCTCGATCGCCACGGACGTCGGGACCCAGCCGACGTCCGGCCCGCCGATGTGGTCGCTGCTCATCACGTAGGAGACCGCCCGGAGCCCGGGAGCGGTCCGGTCGTCGTCGACGAGGTTGGCGGCGCCGGCGAAGACGAACCGGGGTGCCGGCGGACCCCAGTCGTCGGGGTGCACGCAGCCGTAGCTGCTCAGCGTGGTCCGTTCGGTCGGCAGGTAGGGGACGGCGACCCCCCGTGTCGCGCGGACGGCAAAGGCACTGGCCAACCGGGAGCGGTAATAGGGGTGCAGGCTCAGCGCCGTCTCGTCGACGAAGCCGCCGACGAACAACCACAGCACGCCGACGACGAGGGCGGTCCACAGCGCCGCCGCACCCGCCCCGGTGGAGACCGCAGCGCCGAAGATCAGCAGCCAGACGGCGCCCAGGAGGGCGAGCACGAGCGCGAGGAGCAGCAGCCGCATTACCGAGGCGGGCGTCGTCGCCGTCGACCGCGCGGCCTCGCCCCGCTTGATGAGCTTCTTGACGCTGCCGGGCTTCCTCCAGAAGGCCGCCACCGTGGCGAGGTAGCTGAGCAGGACGGTGACGAGCGGGCCGCCGACGGCGACGGCGCTGCTGTCCCCGGTGCGCGCATAGAGCCAGCAGCTCGCGAAGGTGACCGCCGGGACCACGAGGACGAACGTGGCCACGACCGCGGCGAGGGCAGCGGCCGCCTGAGCGGTGCGCACGAGGAACCGGCACGTGCGTGAGCGTCGGCCCCACCAGCTGGTGAGGACCGCACCGGCCATCCAGGACAGGCACGCGGCTGCGGTGAGGACCCCCAGGCCCCAGAGCGCCGGTGCGTGCGGCGCCGGGTAGGGGACGGACCGGCCGCTGGTCGGGACCCCGACGTGGCTCAGCTCCGTGACCGGGACGGCGGCGTAGTAGACGCCGATCAGCACACCGACGACGACGGCACCGCTGAAGAGGACGAACAGGCTCCCGATGAGCCCCCGCGCCAGCAGCGCCAGGGCCAGGGCCAGCTTGCCCGCCGTGCTGGCCAGGTAGCTGGAGTGCCGTCGGAGGTGGTCCTCGACGACACTGCCAGGTGCCAGTGCGTTGTCCGGGTTCCGGTCGACGCCGTCCCTGGGCGGGTCGGCCGAGCCGCCACGGGTCAGGGCCTGCACCAGCGCCCCGGCCGTGTAGCCGCCGCCGGACACGGAGATGACGTAGTCGGCCTGCTTGACCACCGGCCGCAGCGCCTGGACCGCGCCGAGCGCGACGCTGGCCGAGCGCACGCCTCCGCCGGACAGGCACACCGCCACCGGCCCGCCGTCCTCGGCCGATCTCGCAGTGGGCCGCGGGTCCGGGGGCACGCGGTAGGCGTTGCGCCACCGGGTGGAGTCGAGCATCGCCGCGGGGACCGCGTCGGGGATGTTGTCCGAGGGGGGCGGTTCCAGCGGGGGCGGCGGGATGATGCCGCTCGTGTCCATCGCGGCGAACCGCCGGAGGCGGCTCCTGCTGTTGCCGATCGCCCGGGCGAA
The DNA here is from genome assembly GCA_035474935.1 of Geodermatophilus sp. Taxonomy (GTDB): domain Bacteria; phylum Actinomycetota; class Actinomycetes; order Mycobacteriales; family Geodermatophilaceae; genus Geodermatophilus. The sequence goes on from DATIMX010000460.1 coordinate 4,136, forward strand.
CGTCAGGACCAGTCCGATGAGCGCGGTGACCGCGGCGGGGACGGCTGCCGACCACTTGACCGTCGCCGCGGCCCCCGCGGCGACGTAGCACCACTCGGCGCGGTCGGCGAAGAACAGGAAGGCGTCCTCGGCGAGGTCGGCGACCACGGTCGCGGCGGCGCAGAGGAGGCCGAAGTCGGCGAGGTGCCGGGACGTCGTGCTCCAGGTCATCATCCGGGCCAGCCAGCACAGGACGGCGAGAGCGGAGCCGTAGCCGAGGACGAGCCAGACGTCCGGCCCGAGCGTGTCGCGCAGGAGCGCCGGGTCGCCGGGGGGCTCGAGCCCCAGCTCGATGCGGACGAGGCCGGGCAGGGGTGGAGCGAGGTGCCGGTAGACCGCCCATCCGGCTCCGGTGGCGGCCAGCGCCGCCAGGGCGAGGGCGACGGCCGCCGTGCGGGAGATCCGGCGCTGCATCTTGGTGGTCGGCTCCATCGTCGAGACCGGGGGTTCGGCCTCGGCGGCTCCTCCCGGTGCCGGGGGCGATGTGCCGGCCGCTGTCGCCGTCGCGCCGGGTGAGGTCGACTGTGCTGCTCGATCGGCCACCGTGTCCTCCGCCTGGAGTGCGGTCCGTGGGACGGCAGCCGTTCGCGGGGCTCGGGAGCTGCCACCGGAGGGAGGACCGAGGCAGTCGCGCTGATACGTGTCGGGCGCTCCTCCGGCCGGCTCCGGGACGGCCGCGCGCTACCGAGGTCTCCTCGACGCGCGACCGGCGGTGAGCGCGACCGCTACGCCGATCCCGACGGCGAGCCCTGGCCGGGATTCCACGCGCATCGCCGGTGCTGCAGCACCGGCAATCCACGGACGAGGCCGGCAATGGCTCTGCCGGTGGGCGCGTGGCGGCGCTGCGTACGACGTCGCCACGGCGCGCACGGCCCGTCCTGGACCACGAGCGGCCGGTGAGGGACACCGGCAGTGGCCCGGTGCGGCACGCAGGGGCGAAGGGCCCTGTGGTGATCCGCGGAGACTGGATGGCAGCATCGCGCCCTTCGGCGAGACGGGTCGGTCTCGTCGTGGGTGAGACATGCCTGGGAGAGATCATGCGAGCGCTTCGGGCCCTGGTCGTTGCGGTGGTGGGTGCGGCAGCGGTGCTGTTCGCGCCCGGAGTCGCCACGGCCGACATCGGATCCCAGGACTGCGACCCGCCGTGGTTCTGGTGGATCCCGCTGCCCTGCGCGACGGAGTAGCGCCGGCCGGCTCGGGGCGGCTCGCAAGGTTCCGCCGCGGGACCGCGGTGCGCCGGCCCTAAACGCGATGATCGTCACACCCTGCAATGGCGAGTTCCGTTACGTGTCGGCGCGCCGAATGTGGTGACGCTCGTCTCGGCACACAAACACGCGGGGTGTTCTCAGCAGTACCTCCGTGTTCGGTGCGCGAACACGTTGTGTCACGGACATGCCCAGCGAGGCAGTCCTCGACCGCATGATCGCCCGATCCGTTGGCGTGCGACGGACACGAGTGCTTACGGTGCCTGCCGGCGCCCGAGCGGGTGCCCGAGTGAACGATGTGGAGAACCGAAGGTCCCACCGACGCCATGCGCAGGTGCACGGGGGGAGAGGGCGGCGACGAGGCCGCTGTCCTGTCCGGTCCCACCCGCCTGGAGAGGGAGTTGGAATGCCCTGCCTGCCGCGTCCGAGTCCTCGTCCCCACCGGTCCCGTCAGAGCTGACACCGGACACCTCCACCACCGCTCAGCCGTCCACCTGAGCTGAGCGCACGCCCGCTGCCGGGCGGCGCGAGCACGTCGCTCGTGCTGCGCCCTCCGACCCGGCAGCACCCGGCCGACCGAACCGGCCCGGCTCCACCCAGGACGCCGGCCCGGGATCCCGGCCTGCCCGCGTGACCTCCCCGCCCTCTCACGAACGGTTGCCCCATGCCCTCATCCGCCCTCGCGCCCCGCCGGCCCGCGTCCCCGACGTCCTCCCGCGCAGGAGGCAGCCTCCCGGTTCCGTCCCGGCGTGGCTGAGCGCAGCTACCCCTACGCCGACTTCAGCGAGCTCGCCGGCCCGCTGCAGGAGCCGGCGGAGGACCCCCGCGTCCGGTTCCAGCCGGTGGCCCGTGGCGGCGCGCGCGTCCGGGCCTGGCTGCTGGTGACCGCTGCCCTCCTCTTCGAGGTGCTGTTCCTGCTCTTCCTGCTGCGGCCGGCGCACCACCCGGAGTGGGCCGGGGACTGGCGCTCGGTGCTGGTCGTGGGGCTGATCGGCAGCGTCGCCGTCATCGAGGCCCTGCGCCTGGTGAACGTCTTCACCCTGGCGGTCGCGACGCTCAACGCCCGCGACCCGATCCCGCTGACCCCGGTCACCGGTCAGCGGATCGCGTTCATCACCACGATCGTGCCGAGCAAGGAGCCGATCGAGATGGTGCGCCGGACGCTGGCCGCCGCCCGCGCCGTCCGGTACGAGGGCACGTTCGACGTCTGGCTGCTCGACGAGGGCGACGACCCGGCGGTGCGCGCCATGTGCGCCGAGCTCGGCGTCCGCCACTTCACCCGGGCCGGCGTGCCCGAGTGGAACCAGCCGACCGGCCGGCACAAGGCGCGGACCAAGCACGGCAACTACAACGCCTGGCTCGACGCGCACGGCGACGGCTACGACTTCTGGATCTCGGTGGACTCCGACCACGTGCCGCTGCCGAACATGGCCGAGCGGCTCATGGGCTACTTCCGCGACCCGGACGTCGCCTTCGTGGTGGGCCCGCAGGTGTACGGCAACTACGACACCTTCGTCACCCGCGCCGCCGAGTCGCAGCAGTACCTGTTCCACAGCGTCCTGCAGCGGGCGGCGAACCGGTTCCGCAGCGCGATGTTCGTCGGCACCAACAACGCCGTCCGCATCTCGGCGCTGCGTGACATCGGCGGGCTGCAGGACTCCATCACCGAGGACGCCGCGACCAGCCTGGTCTGGCACGCCAGCACCAACGCGCGCACCGGCGCGCGCTGGCGGTCGGTCTACACCCCCGACGTCCTGGCGGTGGGCGAGGGCCCGAGTACCTGGCGGGACTACTTCACCCAGCAGGGCCGGTGGGCCCGCGGGACCGACGAGATCGTGCTGCGCCGCTTCTGGCGACTGGCCCCGCGGATGGCCGTCGCGCAGCGGCTGCACTACACGCTGCTGATGTCGTACTACCCGGCGACGGCGATCAGCTGGGTCCTCGGCGTCACCAACCTGGTCGCCTACCTGCTGACCGGCGTGGCCGGCCTGCTGGTGTCGGCCCAGCTGTGGCTGATGCTCTACGTCAACGCCGCGGTGCTGCAGGTCGCCGTCTACTTCTGGAACCGCCGGCACAACGTCAGCCCGCACGAGGAGGAGGGCTCCTCCGGCGTCAGCGGCATGGCGATCTCGGTGATGTCGACGCCGCTGTACGTCAGCGCGCTGTGGGCCGCGATCCGCAACCGCAGCACCGGCTTCGCCGTCACCCGCAAGGGCGCGGTCAGCGGAAGCAGCCTGGCCGCCTTCTCCCGGCACCTGGTCTGGGCCGCCGTCCTGCTCGTCGCGCTGGTGACCTCGCAGCTGCTCGGCCACACCCACCCGGCGATCCGCGTCTGGGCCGTGCTGAGCCTGGTCATGTGCCTGCTGCCGGTGGCGATCTGGGCCACCGCGTCGGTCCGGGAGCGCCTGCACGCCCCCGAGCCGACGCCGTCCCTGCCCGCCGCGGTCGCACCGGACGCCGTCGCCGCCGTCCGCCCCCGCACGCCGGCCGTCACCTTCGTCGGCAACCGCGCGGTCGACGTCCCCCAGACCCAGGAGAGCACCCGATGATCCGCCCCAAGCCGAAGCCCAGCCGCCGGCTGCGCAACGCCGCCCTGGTCGCCGCGACGGTGACCGGGCTGGTCGCGGCCAACGGCCCGGTCGTCAGCGCCGTCGCGCAGGAGGCCTACCACGACTTCGAGCGCAGCCGGCCGGACTACCAGGCGCAGTACGGCTCGTGGGAGACCATCGAGCTGCCCGAGGAGTACCGGACCCAGGCGGTCCACGCCGCGCTGCTGCACACCGGCAAGGTGCTGCTGGTCGCCGGGTCGGGCAACGACGCCCAGGACTTCGAGGCCGGCAGCTTCACGACCATCGTCTGGGACCCGGTCACCGGCGACACCAAGGAGGTGCCGACGCCGGAGGACCTGTTCTGCTCCGGGCACGCCTACCTGCCCAACGGCAACCTGCTCATCGCCGGGGGCACGCGCAAGTACGAGGTGCTCGCCGACGACGTCACCAGGGCCGCCGGCGTCCTCACCGTGAAGAACGAGCGCCACGACGGCCCGGTCACCCTGCCCGAGGGCACCCGCTTCACCGCGCGCGGCCACACCTACCTCTCCACCGAGGACGTCACGGTGCCGCCCGCGCACCTGATGGGCGACGGCAGCTCCATGGCCGGCGAGCAGGACGTCTGGATCGAGGCCGAGGAGGAGGGCGACGCCCCGGTCGTCACGGGCGGCCAGCAGTTCCAGGTCGAGGACGTCGAGCCCGAGCGGCGCCGCGACCTCTACGGCCAGGGCGACACCATCACCCTGGACAAGCAGAACTACCGCGGGCTCGACGCCTCCTACGAGTTCGACGTCGCCACCGAGACCTACCGCAGGACCGACCGGCTGACCGAGTCGCGCTGGTACCCGACGCTGGTCGGCCTGGAGGACGGCGGCGTGCTCGCCGTCTCCGGTCTCGACGAGCACGGCCAGGTCCTCGACGGCGAGAACGAGGTCTACGACCCGGCCACCCGCACCTGGGAGGACCGCCCCGAGCTGGAGCGCTACTTCCCGACCTACCCGGCCCTGTTCCGGCTCGCCGACGGGCACCGGCTGTTCTACAGCGGCTCCAACACCGGCTACGGGCCGGCCGAGGAGGGGCGCCAGCCGGGCATCTGGGACCTCGACGACAACAGCTGGACCGACGTCCCCGGCCTGCGCGACCCGGAGTTCAACGAGACCAGCTCCTCCTTCCTGCTCGCGCCCGCACAGGACCAGCGGGTCGGCATCGTCGGCGGCGGCGGGGTCGGGGACAGCGAGGAGTCCACGGCGCGCTTCGACGTCGTCGACCTCAGCGAGCCGGAGCCGCGCTACGAGCCGGCCGCGAGCGACTACCCGAGCCCCGCGCGCTACCTCAACGCGGTCACGCTGCCCGACGACACCACCCTGCTCACCGGGGGCTCGGTCGGCTACCGCGGCAACTCGCAGAGCGACCTGCACCTGACGACGGTGTACGACCCGCACAGCGGCCACCTGGACGAGGCGGCGCCGAACGAGGTCGGGCGCAACTACCACGCCACCGCGCTGCTGCTGCCCGACGGGCGGGTCATGACCATGGGCTCGGACCCGCTGTTCTCCGACGAGGAGAACACCGTCCCCGGGACGTTCGAGACCCGGATCGAGATCTACTCCCCGCCGTACCTCTTCGCCGGCGACCGCCCGGAGGTCACCGACGCACCGGAGGAGGTCACCCGGGGCAGCTCCTTCCCGGTCACCACCGACGGCGAGGTCGCCGAGGCGCGGCTGATGCGGCCCAGCGCGGTGACCCACCAGACCGACCCCGAGCAGCGCTCCATCGCCCTCGACGTCCGGCCGGCGTCCTGCCCGGAGACGGGGACCGGCGAGCCCGCCGCCGAGCACCCCGCGGACTGCCCGGACGGCTGCTGCGGCAGCGGGTCCTACGAGCTCGGCGTCCCCGAGGAGGAGGGCCTGACGCCCGATGGCTGGTACATGTTGGTCGTGGTCGACGACGAAGGCGTCCCCTCCCCGGCGCGCTGGGTGCACGTCGGATGAGGACGCGTCTGCACGCCCGACGGTCCGTCCAGGCCACGGTGCTGGCCGCCGTCGCCGGCACCGCGGTCGCCTGCGGCGGCACCGACACCCCCGAGACCCCGGCGCCGGAGTCCAGTCGGCTGGCGGGGGAGGAGCTGTGGCTCAACCCCGAGGGCCACGGTCCGGCCGCGGTCCAGCAGGCCCTCGCCGAGGGGCGGACGGCGGACGCCGAGGCGCTGGCCCCGCTGGCCGAGCAGCCGACCGCCACCTGGATCGCCACCCCCGACAACCCCTATCCGGCGGTCGAGGAGATCTCCCGGGCCGCGGCCGCCGAGGACGAGCTCCCGGTGCTGGTGGCCTACAACGTGCCGGGGCGGGACTGCGGGTCCTACTCCGCCGGCGGCGCCGCCGGCGTGGACGCCTACCTGAGCTGGGTCGGCAGCTTCGCGGCGGCTCTCGGCGACCGGCCCGCGGTGGTCGTCCTCGAGCCGGACGCCGTCCCCCAGGCCCTGGCCGGGTGCGAGGGCGTCGACCCCGCGGCGCGCTACCAGCTGCTCGCCCAGGCCGTGGAGATCCTCGACCGGCAGCCGGAGACCCGGATCTACCTGGACGCCGGCAACGCCAGCTGGGTGGACGACCTGCCGGCGCTCGCCGACGCCCTGCGCCGCAGCGGCGTCGACCGGGCCGACGGGTTCGCCCTCAACGTCTCCAACTACGAGACCACCGAGGCGAACGCGGACTACGGGCTGGAGCTGTCCCGGGAGCTGGAGGAGGGTGCGCCCGAGGGGACGCCCACCGCCCGGTTCCTCGTCGACACCAGCCGCAACGGCGCCGGCCCGCCGGAGGACGCCGCCGGCGGGGAGGGCCGCTGGTGCAACCCGCCGGACCGGGAGGTCGGCGCCGCGCCGACGACGTCCCCCGACCTCGAGCGGGTCGACGCGCTGCTCTGGGTGAAGCAGCCGGGCGACTCCGACGGCACCTGCGCAGGCGGTCCGCCCGCCGGCCAGTGGTGGCCCGAGATGGCCCTGGAGCTGGTGGACGGCGAGGAAGGCTGAGACTGGACCCTTCTCCTGCAGGGAGGCCGCCGTCCGCCCCGGGCGGCGCCCGGCCGGGCGTGGTCGGTCAACGCGGGCCGGGGACCGTGGCGCCCCACGTGACCCCGACCCCGCGGCACTCGCGGAGGTAGTCCACCCAGTTCCACCCGGCGAGGAAGTCCCGCGCCGCCGTCGCCCCCGCGGTCACCAGCCGCGCCCGCTCGGCCGCGCTGATGTCGAAGTCGGTCGCTCGGGTGCCGCTGGTGTCGATGGAGATGGCCCGGCGGCGCACGCACGGCTGCGCGAGGTAGGTGCGGTCCCGGCCGTTCACGGTGGTGGCGACCAGGGAGTCCAGCAGGCGTACCGGCGGCGGCAGCAGGCGGTGGTGGGGGAAGACGGAGACCTCCTCGTCGGAGAGGAGGTCGCCGACCCCGACGCCGAAGGTCGGCCAGCGCGGGGAAGCGGCGTCGGTGCGGTCGAAGATCTCCACCGGGAAGTTCGACAGCACCCCGCCGTCCAGCAGGGTCGACCGGCGCCCGGTGCGCAGGTCGCGCAGCGTGCGCGGGGCGAAGAAGAACGGGATGGCCAGTGACGCCCGGACGGCGTCGGCGACGGGTTGGGCGTCGGGGTCCAGGCCGTAGTCGCGGTAGTCCCAGGGCAGCCGCAGCAGCCGGCCGCGGGTCACGTCGGTCGCCGTCACCACCAGCCGGTAGCGCTGCCACGGCGCCAGCGCCGGGTCGTCACCGGGGTCCTCGCGGCGCAGGTCGCCGAAGGTGTGCACGCCGAGGTCGGCGAGCTCCCGGCGCAGCCACTCGGTGACGTAGCGCCCGGGGTGCAGGCCGGACCGGGTGAGCAACCCGACCGCCGGCGCCAGGACCGGGACCGGCGCCCAGGAGTCGGGCACGCGGTCGTACTCCAGCCGGGACGTCCGCTCGACCACGCCGTCGGCGTCCAGCCCGGTGGCCACGAGGGCGGCGAGGATGGCGCCGGCCGAGGAGCCGGCGACCCGCTCGAAGCGGAATCGGCGCAGCAGTTCGACGACGGCGCCGAGCAGGGCGATGCCCTTGACCCCGCCACCCTCGAGGACCAGGTCGGCCGGCAGCCGGTCGGGAGAGGTCACGGGTCCTCCTCGCTGACGCTCGTCGCCCACGTGACCCGCGGTGCTGGGCCATGGGTGACCTCGCGAGCCCGGTTCCGTCCGGGCACGGGGAGCGCGCCCCTCCCGGTCCGCTCAGCCGCCGCGCCGGACCTCGGCGGCCACCACACCGCGGAGGGCGAGCTCGAGCGCCGCGTCGGACGTGTTGCCGCGCTCGAGGGCGATGCGGGCGTCCGCGGGCAGGGTGGCCAGGTCGACGTCGTCGAGCCAGGCCGTGTCGTCGCCCATCCGCCGGCCCACCTTCAGGCGGTCGCCCTCGCGCCGGAGCACGTACATCTCGCTGTCGACCGTGATGGTCATCTCGTCGCTCATGCCCCCGCCCTACCCCGCGGACCTGTCACTCCACCCCTGCAGGATGGGCGCGTGGCGGAGGACGTGTGCGAGATCGTGGTCACCGGAAGTGACGCGGAGTGGCTGAGCGGGTACACACGGACACTGGTGGAGGAGAGACTGGTGGCCTGCGGACACCAGTTCGCCGCGATCCGGTCGGTCTACCGCTGGGAGGGTGCCGTGCACGACGAACCAGAGGCGCGTGTCGCCCTGCACACCCGCCGGTCGCTGGTGCCGGAGGTCGTCGCACGCACCGCCGAGCTCCACCCGTACGACGTCCCCTGCGTGATCGCCCTGCCGCTCGTCGGGGGCCACCCCGGCTACCTCGACTGGGTGGTCCGGGAGACCCGGGAGCCGGACGGCGGGAAGGCATGACGGGTGGCATGACCCCCGTCGACCTGGGCACCGTATCGACCGATACCGAGGAGTACCGCCTCGACATGGCAGGAGCGCCCATGGGACGACGACCGGGGGAGCACGAGCTGCCGCGCGACGTCCGGCGGCGGGTCGACGGGCCGGCCCAGCCCGCCGTCGTCGTCGAGGCCGTGCTCGACGCGCTGCCCTCGCCGACCCTGCTGATCGACGCCAGCGGCACGGTGCTGCTGGCCAACACCGCTTGGGAGAAGGTCGCCGACGTCCTCGGCGACGACCGGGTGCGCGTCGGGGTGGACGGCGACTACTTCGCCATGGCCCGCCGGCTCAACGGCGGCGACAACAGCGCCACGCTGATCGACCAGCTGCGCGCGCTCTCCCGCGGGGAGCGGCCCTCGGTGCGGGCCGACTACGCCCTCGAACTGCGCGGCGGCACGTACTGGATCCACCTGCAGGCCTCCCGGGTCGACCAGGCCGGCCAGGTCGTGGTCACCCACACCGACGTCACCAACCGGGTCGCCGCCGAGCGGGCCTCGCACTGGCGGGCCCGCCACGACACCCTCACCGAGCTGCCCAACCGCGCCCA
>DATIMX010000461.1:0-6406 GCA_035474935.1 Geodermatophilus sp.
CCCGGCGGGCAGGCCCCGAGGAACGCCATCGCGCCGGGCACCCGCTGCAGCACGTAGGAGAAGTCCTCCGCGCCCATGAGCGGCTCGGCGGCGACGACGCTGCGCTCCGGGCCGACGAGCTCTCCCGCGACGGCTAGCACCCGGTCGGCGACCGCCGGGGCGTTGGCCGTGACCGGGTAGCCCTGCGCGTGCACGAAGTCGATCTGCATGTCGTGCGCCGCGGCCACGTGCGTGGCGACCCGCCGCACCGAGGCGACGACGTCGGCCCGCCGCTCGGGCGACAGGGTGCGGATGGTGCCCTGCAGGTAGGCGGTGTCCGGGATGACGTTGTCGGTGGAGCCGGCCACCAGGTTGGCCACCGTCACCACCGCCGGGTCGAACACCGGGGCGCGGCGGGTGACCATCGACTGCAGCGCCAGCACGATCTCCGCGGCCACCGGCACCGGGTCGGCGGCGGCGTGCGGCATCGAGGCGTGCCCACCCCGGCCGCGGACGGTGACCTCCCAGTGGTCGGCGGCGGCCATCATCGGCCCGGGCCGCACGCTGACCACGCCGCTGGGCTGGTTGGCGAAGACGTGCAGCGCGAAGGCCCCGACGACCGGCGCCTCCGGGACGGCGTCCAGCAGCCCCTCCTCGAGCATGTACCGCGCCCCGTGGAAGCCCTCCTCCCCCGGCTGCAGCATGAGCAGGACCTGGCCGGCGATCTCGTCCCGGCGTTCGGCGAGCAGCCGGCCGGCACCGAGAAGCATCGCGGTGTGCAGGTCGTGCCCGCAGGCGTGCATCGCGCCGGGCACCTCGGAGGCGAACGGCAGCCCGGTGTCCTCGTGCACGGGCAGGGCGTCCAGGTCGGCGCGCAGCAGGTAGGTGGGGCCGGGGCGGGCGCCGCGCAGCACGCCGACGACCGAGGTCGTGCTCGTCCCGGTCGTCACCTCCACCGGCAGCCCGGCGAGCTCCTCGAGCACGGTGGCCTGGGTGCGCGGCAGGTGCAGCCCGATCTCCGGGGCGCGGTGCAGCCGGCGGCGCAGGTCCACGGTGCGGTCGGCGTCGGCACGGGCGGCGGCCAGCAGGTCTGCGGCGGGGATGGGCATGCCGACACTCTCCCAGGGTTCAGGTGCGGGCCCATGCCGGGCGGGTGACGTCCAGCTGCCAGACCACCGCGGTCGCGGGACCGGACACCGGGCCGCCGGCCTGCTGCTCGACGCGGACGCCGTCGGGACCGGCCAGCACGAGCAGCCCCGGCGGCACGGTCGCCGACGTCCCGTCCTCCACCGTCTCGGTCCACAGCCGGGCGTCGGGCCGGCCGAGGTCCACCCAGCCGTCCGCGTTCTGGTGCACCTCGTGCGCGGCGTCGTCCCCGGGACGGGCGCTGCGCAGGTAGGTCTGCAGGACGTGCGCACCGCCGTCCCCGGCGACCTCGTCGTGCTCCAGCCCGGTGCCGGCGCGGAGGACGGCGACGTCCCCGGCGGTGAGCACCGCACCGCTCCCCCACGCGTGCCGCAGCGAGCCGGCCAGCACCACCGCGACGACGTCGACCGCACGGTGGGGGTGCCGCCCGTACCCGGTGCCGGGCGCCAGCCGGTCGTCGGCCAGGCGCAGCAGCGGGCCGAGCGAGCCGTCGTCGGGCTCCAGCAGGACCTCGGAGGTCAGGGTCACGGTGGTCCTCCTGTTCGCTCACGCGCCTGTCCGCTCACGGCTCCTCCGGATGGGAGCGCGCCGCGGCCGCCGGGCAGGGCGTCGAAGGCGACCGCCACCAGCAGTGTCCAGGCCACCCCCAGCGCCCAGCCGCCGACGACGTCGGAGAGGAAGTGCACGCCCAGCCACATCCGGGTCAGCCCGACGAGGACGACCAGGGCCAGCCCGGTCGCGAGGGCGAGCCGGCGGTGTCGGGTGGAGAGCCGCGGCCAGGCCAGCACGAGGGCGATGGTCACGAGCGTGGCGATGCCCGAGGAGTGTCCGCTCGGGAAGCTCAGGGTGTCGTAGCCGGCGCCGCCGTTCTCGAACGCCGGGCGCACCCGGCCGAACGCCTCCTTGAGCAGCGCGGTCACCGGGCCGACCAGCACGTTGGCCGCGACCACCCAGCCCGCCGTCCGCCACGCCCTGCGGGTGCCCAGCCAGAACAGCACGGGCAGCGAGACCACCACCCGGAACCAGGCGACGCCGGGGGTGGTGAGCACCTCCAGCAGCACGTCGGTGGCGACGGAGCGGTCGTCGCCGGCGTAGAGCGCGCGGCTGACCGCGTCGTCGAGCCGGACCTGCGGCGCCCAGCCGACCAGCACCCCGGCGCCCAGGGCGAGCAGCACCACGATCCCCGCGCCGGACGCCGCCAGTGACCGCCGGACCGTCGTCCGCCGGGCGTCCCGCTGCACCACTGGAGCTCCACCCTCCCTGTCCACCCCTCCCACTCTCCCCGACGGCGTCCTGCGTGCCACGCTGGCCGCTGTGTCCGACCGGGTCAGCAGGCGCCCGCCCTCCGCCGCCACCCTGCGGCGGCTGGAGCGCGCCTCCGGGTCGCTGTCGACCCGCGCCGTCGCGCGGATGGACGACGAGCTGCCCTGGTTCCGGACCATGCCCGCCGACCAGCGGTCCTGGGTGATGCTCGTCGCCCAGGCCGGGCTGGCCTCCTTCGTCGAGTGGTGCCGCAGCCCGGACCGCCCTCCGCGGCTGACCGGCGAGGTCTTCGGCGCCGCCCCGCGCGAGCTGGCCCGCGTCGTGCCGCTCAAGCACACCGTCGACCTGGTGCGGGTGACCGTCGAGGTGATGGACGACTTCGTCGAGACGGTCGCCGAGCCGGGGGACGTCGACGTGCTGCGGCTGGCGGTGCTGCAGTACAGCCGCGAGGTCGCCTTCGCCACCGCGCAGGTCTACGCCAGCTTCGCCGAGAGCCGCGGCGCCTGGGACGCCCGCCTGGAGGCCCTGCTGGTCGACGCGCTGGTCCGCGGGGAGCGCTCCGACGAGCTCTCCGGGCGGGCCTCGGCGCTGGGCTGGGCGGGGATGAGCCCGGTGACCGTGCTGGTCGGCACGGCGCCGTCGGACGGGGACGTGCACGGCGCCACCCGCCGGGCCGCGCGGCAGGTGCGCAGCGAGGTGCTCGTGGGCGTGCACGCCGACCAGCTGGTCGTCGTCCTGGGCGGGTCGTCGGACCTGCAGTCCGCGGCCGAGCGGGTGAGCGACGAGTTCGGCCCCGGCCCGGTGGTGATGGGCCCCGTCGTCGACGGCCTCGGCCGGGCCGGCGACTCCGCGGCCGCCGCGCTCGCCGGGCTGCGCGCCGCCCGCGCCTGGCCGGGCGCGCCGCGGCCGGTGGCGGCCGACGCGCTGCTGCCCGAGCGGGCCCTGGACGGCGATCCGACCGCCCGCGCGACGCTGCAGGAGCGGATCGCGGTGCCGCTGCAGGCCGCCGGCGGCGAGGTCCTCGAGACGGTGCGCGCGGTGCTCGCCAGCGGGGGCAACCTGGAGGCCAGCGCCCGCGCGCTGTTCGTGCACCCCAACACCGTCCGGTACCGGCTGAAGCGGGCCACGGAGATCACCGGGGTCTCGACCACCGACCCGCGCGGCGGCTGGACCGTGCAGGTCGCCCTCGCCCTCGCCGCCCTCGACCAGGAGCGCTCGCTCTGGCACTGAAGAAGGACCTCCTCGCCCCCCGCCGCGATCGGCCTCCTCTCGGGCACCGCCGCCAGCCCCGTCCCGGGCACCGCCCCGAGCGGAGCGAGGGGTGGGGAGGATGGGGTCCTTCCCCGGTGGGGAGGAGGGGGTCCTCCTGCCGGCACGGAGGCCGCACCCGCGCACAGTGCGGTTTCCACCACATCACCGGGGGTGACACCCCGCGAGAACCCGGTCCTGTTGTGGAGACCCTACAAAAAGCAGTGGTGTCCTTTCGTGCCGCTCCCCACGGCGGGGCGCCGTGATGTCTGCAACGGTGAGATACGTGCTGGCCGTCCTCGCCCCCGGACAGGGTGCGCAGAAGCCCGGGATGCTCACCGACTGGCTCGAGCTGCCCGGCGCAGAGTCCTTCTTCCGCTGGGCGGGTGCGATCGCCGACGCCGACCTGCTCGCGCTGGGCACCACCGGTGACGCCGAGGCCATCAAGGACACCGCGGTCACCCAGCCGCTGGTCGTCGCGATGAGCCTGTTCGTCGCCCGCGAGCTCGGCGGCCTGCCCGGCCCGGTGGCGCACACGCCCCAGGCCGGCCGGGACGTCGTCATCACCGGGCACAGCGTCGGCGAGCTCACCGCGGCCGCGCTGGCCGGGGTGCTCAGCGTCGAGGCGGCGATCGCGCTGACCGCCGTCCGCGGCCGGGCGATGGCCGCCGCGTGCGCGCAGACGCCGACCGGCATGTCCGCCGTCATCGGGGGCGACCCCGACGAGGTGAGCGCGGCGCTGGAGGAGCACGGGCTGACCCCCGCCAACATGAACGGCGGCGGGCAGGTCGTCGCGGCCGGTCCGCTCGAGGGGCTGGCCGCGCTCAAGGCCGTCCCGCCGGCCAGGGCCCGGGTCCTGCCGCTGTCGGTGGCCGGCGCCTTCCACACCCGGTACATGGCCCCTGCGCGCGCCGAGCTCGAGGGCGTCGTCGGCGGCCTGCGCCCCGCCGAGCCCAGCCGGCTGCTGCTCTCCAACGCCGACGGCGCCGCGGTGACCAGCGGTCGGGAGGTGCTGTCCCGGCTGGTGAGCCAGGTCACCAGCCCGGTGCGGTTCGACGCGTGCCTGGCCACCCTGCGCGACCTCGGCGTCTCGGCGGTCATCGAGCTGCCCCCCGCCGGCGCGCTGGTCGGCCTGGCCAAGCGCGAGTGGAAGGACAGCGGCATCGAGGTGCTCGCGGTCAGCAGCCCGGCCGACCTCGACCGTGCCCGCGCCCTCATCGAGACCGAGCGCGGCCGCCCCGAGCCCGACCACCTGCCCGACTGGCGGGTCGTCGTCTCCCCCGTGCGCGGCACGGTCAGCCCCGCCGCCATCGCCGAGGGCACCCAGCTGCCCGCCGGTACGCCGCTGGGCCGGATCCGCAGCCGTCGCGCGGAGGCCGACGTCTCCGCCGGGTACGACGGGGTCCTCGCCGAGTGGCTGGTCCAGGACGGCGACCTCGTCGACGCCGGCGACCCGATCGCGCGGCTCTACCCGGAGGTGCAGGCATGAGCGGACTCCAGCTGACCACCGGGGCGCCCGGCGCGCGGATCCTCGGCTTCGGCAGCTACCGGCCGCGCCGCCGGGTCACCAACGACGAGCTCGCGCAGACCATGGACACCAACGATGAGTGGATCCAGGCGCGGGTGGGCATCGCCGAGCGCCGCTGGGCCGAGCCCGACGAGACGCTGCTGGAGATGAGCGTGGCCGCCGGGGGCAAGGCGCTGGCCGCCAGCGGCCTGGACGCCTCCGAGGTCGACCTGGTGCTGCTCGCCTCGGCCAGCCTGCCGCGGCCGATCCCGGGCCTGGCACCAGAGGTCGCGCACCGGCTCGGCGCCCAGCGCCCCGGCGCCTTCGACCTCAACGCCGGGTGCGCCGGCTGGTGCTACGCGCTCAGCGCCGCCGCCGACGCCATCCGCAGCGGCTCGGCGCGCAACGCCCTGGTCATCGGCGGCGAGCGGCTGACCGACTACACCGACCTCACCGACCGCACCACCGCGGTGATCTTCGCCGACGGGGCCGGCGCCGCGGTGCTGGGCGCGTCGGACACCCCCGGCGTCGGGCCCGTCGTCTGGGGCAGCGACGGCGACCAGTCCAGCGCCATCGCCATCCCCGAGGGCGAGAAGGCGATGAGCATGGCCGGCCAGGCCGTCTACCGCTGGGCCACCACCCGGCTCACCGCCACGCTGATGACGGCCATGGAGCGCGCCGGCGTCGGCCCCGAGGACATCGACGTCTTCGCCCCCCACCAGGCCAACCTGCGCATCGTCGAGCTGATGGCCAAGCGTCTCAAGCTGCCCGAGCGCACCGTCATCGCCCGCGACATCGTCCGGTCGGGCAACACCTCGTCGGCCTCCGTCCCGCTGGCGCTGTCGGCGCTGCTGGAGTCCGGGGAGGCCAAGAGCGGTGACCTCGCCCTGATCCTGGGGTACGGGGCCGGTCTCACCTTCGCCGGCCAGGTCGTCGTCCTGCCCTGACCGGCCCCACAGACCCCCGGGCCACAGGGGCCCGACGGCGGGAGTGCCCCGCCCCACCCGAGAGAGAGGACCGCGCGTGAGCGAGGACATCCAGACCGGTCTGGCCGAGATCCTGGAGGAGGTCGCGGGCGTGGCGCCTGCCGACGCCACCCCGGAGAAGTCGTTCACCGAGGACCTCGACGTCGACTCCCTGTCGATGGTCGAGATCGCCACCGCGGTCGAGGACAAGTTCGGCGTCGCCATCCCCGACGACGAGCTGGCCAACATCAAGACCGTCGGCGACGCCATGAGCTACATCCAGAAGAACAAGGCCTGA
>DATIMX010000462.1:0-8720 GCA_035474935.1 Geodermatophilus sp.
AACGAGATGTCCCGCTCGGTGACCGAGGCGGCGTCCGGCGCCGGGCAGATCGCGCTGAACATCAGTGGGGTCTCCGGGGCTGCTGATTCGACGACCCAGGCGCTGACCCAGACCCGCACCGCGGTCGACGAGCTCTCCCGCATGGCCGCCGACCTGCGCACCAGCGTCTCCCGGTTCAGCTACTGAGCACTCCCCGCCGGCCGGGCTCCCCGGCCGGCGGGGTCGGGTCTCCCCGTTGGGCTTGACCTGGCCACCCCTCCCGCCGATCACCTCCCAGAGCGCACGCGCCGCTGCCGGTACGAAGAGAGAAGAGCAACGTGGACGGTCTGGACGACATCGTCGAGGAGTTCTTGGTCGAGTCGCACGAGAACCTCGACCAGCTGGACACCGACCTGGTCGCCCTCGAGCAGGAGCCCGACTCGCGCGAGCGCCTCTCGAGCATTTTCCGCACGATCCACACCATCAAGGGGACCAGCGGCTTCCTGGCGTTCCACCGCCTGGAGGAGGTCACCCACGTCGGCGAGAACATGCTGTCCCGGCTGCGGGACGGCGCCCTGGAGCTGACCCCGCAGCGGACCAGCGTGCTGCTGCGGATGGTCGACACCGTCCGTTCGCTGCTCGCCTCCATCGAGGCATCCGGCGGCGAGGGCTCGGTCGACGTCTCAGCCGTCGTCGCGGAGATCAGCGCGGCGATGGAGGACACCCCCGCCGCTGCGGCCCCGAACCCGGCCGCCGAGCCGGTCCCCGCCGTCGCCGAGCCGGCCGAGGCCGTCGTGGAGGTCGCCGAGGTCGTCGAGGCCCCCACGGCGGAGGCGCCGGTCGAGCCCGCAGCCGTCGCCGAGGCGCCCGCACCCGTGGCTGAGGCGCCCGCTCCCGTCGCCGAGGCCCCGGCGGTCCCTGTCGTCCCGGCCCCCCGCCCGGCGCCGGCCGCCGAGGTCGCCCCCGAGCCCGAGGCCGTCGCCGACGGCGGCAGCGGTCAGGCCCGTCGCGGGGTCGCCGACAGCACCATCCGGGTGGACGTCGACCTGCTCGACGAGCTCATGCTGCTGGTGGGTGAGCTGGTGCTCACCCGCAACCAGATCGTCCAGTACGTCGGGCGCTCCAACGACACCGACCTGGTGCGCGCCTCGCAGCGGCTCAACCTCATCGCCAGCGAGCTGCAGGAGGGCGTCATGAAGACGCGCATGCAGCCGATCGACCACATCTGGTCCAAGCTGCCGCGCGTCGTCCGGGACCTGGGTCTGCAGCTGCAGAAGTCCATCCGGCTGGAGATGGAGGGCCGCGACACCGAGCTGGACAAGACGCTGCTCGAGGCGGTCAAGGACCCGCTGACCCACCTGGTCCGCAACTCCGTCGACCACGGCGTCGAGGACGCCGAGACCCGGGTCCGGGTCGGCAAGCCGGCCGAGGGCGTGCTCACCCTGCGCGCCAAGCACGAGAGCGGCCAGGTGGTGGTCGAGGTCGCCGACGACGGCGCCGGCATCGACCCGGCCCGGGTGGGCGCCAAGGCCGTCGAGCGCGGGCTGATCACGCAGGAGGCCCTCGGCCGGATGAACCCGCAGGACGTCCTGCAGCTCATCTTCCTGCCCGGCTTCTCCACGGCCGCGAGGGTCACCAACGTCTCCGGCCGCGGCGTCGGCATGGACGTCGTCAAGACCAACATCGAGTCCATCGGCGGCACCATCGAGGTCGAGTCGGTCCCCGGCAAGGGCACCTGCACCCGGCTGCGCATCCCGCTGACCCTGGCGATCGTCCCGGCGCTGACCGTCGAGTGCGCCGGCGACCGCTACGCCATCCCGCAGATCAGCCTGCAGGAGCTCGTCTCGCTCGACGCCGAGAAGGCCGCCAACGCGGTCGAGGAGGTCGGCGGCGCCCCGGTGTACCGGCTGCGCGGCGAGCTGCTGCCGCTGGTCCGCCTCACCGACGTCCTCGGGCTGACCTCCGACCGGCACGACGGGCACGTGGTCATCGCCGTCCTGCGGTCGGAGGGCCGGCGCTTCGGCCTGGTCGTCGACCGGGTCATCAACACCGAGGAGATCGTCGTCAAGGCCGTCGGCGGCCAGCTCAAGGCGATCGGTCTCTACTCCGGCGCGACCGTCCTGGGCGACGGCACCGTGGCGCTCATCCTCGACGTGCAGGCCCTGGCCCGCCGGGCGCTGCGCACCGAGACCAGCGAGCGCCAGGAGTCCCGCGCGGCGGCGCTGCAGGCCGCGGCCACCGACGCCGAGCGGCAGCGGATGCTGCTGGCCGCCATCGGCGGGGGCCGCCGGGTCGCCATCCCGCTGGACACCGTCACCCGCCTCGAGCAGGTGCGCACCGAGTCGGTCGAGAAGGTCGGCAACCGGGAGGTCGTGCAGTACCGCGGCGCGATCCTGCCGATCGTCCGGCTCGACCGGCACCTGGGCGCCTACGGGGAGAGCGACCGCGAGGTCCTCGAGGTGATCGTCTACAGCGACCACGGCCGCAGCGTGGCCATCGTGGTCGAGGAGATCCTCGACATCGTCGACGGCGAGGCCGCGGTCCGCAGCGACATCGACGACATGGGCCTGCTCGGCTCCGCCGTCCTCGGCGACAAGGTCACCGAGCTGCTCGACGTGCGCGCCGCGATCCTCGCCGCCGACCCGGCGTTCTACTCGACCCTCCCCGCCGCCCTCACCCCCCTGACGCCGGACGGCGTCCCCGCGTCCCTCCTGGAGGCCTCCCTGTGACCACCGCCCAGGCCGCTGCCCAGACCGCTGCCATCGGCGGCCAGCTGGCCACCTTCTGGCTCGACGGCGACCTCTACGGCGTCGAGGTGGCGCACGTGCAGGAGGTGCTCAAGAGCCAGGGGCTGACCCGCGTGCCGCTGGCGCCCGCCGCCGTGGCCGGGCTGATCAACCTGCGCGGCCAGGTGGTGACCGCGATCGAGCTGCGCGAGCGGCTCGGCCGGCCGCCGCGGCCAGAGGGCACCGACGCCGTCGTCATCGTCGTCCGGCTGCACGGTGAGGCGGTCAGCCTGCTGGTCGACGCCATCGCCGACGTCGTGGACGTCGACCCCGCCGACTTCGAGGCGCCCCCGGACACCCTCGACGGCGCCGGCCGCGAGCTGATCCGCGGGGCGTTCAAGCTGGACGGCCACCTGCTGCTGGCGCTGGACGTGCACAAGGCCGTCAGCGCCTGAAGAAGGGCCACCCTTCCCCCCGCACCTCGCAGGCTCGGCACGGGTCCCTGAAGGGTGGCCGTTCCAGTACCTCACCACTCGGGCGCGGCCGGTCTTCCCCGGCGGCCACGCTCCTCCCCCCGACCCCCGGTCGGGCGGCCCCTCTCTCCGGAGGGCCGCCGGGCCGGGGGTCGCGGCGTTCTCGGACCCTGCCACCTACGCAGAGTCACCAGCCGGGGACGGTGCAGCACGGCACACGACACCCCACCCCTCGGGGGTCGGGCGAACGGGTGACGCTCACGTGGCGCCGTGTCGCGGTCACGGTCAGTCTGGGTCGACCTCACCTCGGGGGGACGTCGACTGGGAGGCCTGCCGTGCCCTACTCACTGGTCAGTGCCGCCACGCTCGGCTTCGACCTGGTCCGCCTGCCGGCCGGCCGCGCCGTCGCGGACGCCCTGCTCGCCGGGCTCGCCGCCGACGTCCCGGCGCTGGAGCAGCTGGCCGCGGTCCACCCGGCCGCGGGCCGCGATCGCGAGCAGCGGGCCGTCCTCGCCGTCCGGTCGCGCAAGGCCCGGGAGCTCGCCGCCGCCGTTCCGCACCTGCGCACCGCTGCCGACGCCCTCCCCGGCGCCGACCGGGCCGCGGCGCTGGTCGCCCAGCTCGAGCGCAGCACCATCGGGGACGCCGCCGCCGTCGAGCGCGTGCTCCGCGAGGACGTCCTCGGCCCCGAGCACCCCGCCGCAGCGCTCGCCGACGAGCAGGTCCGGGAGGCCGCCGCCGACGTCCTCGCCGACGCCGCCGTGGGGGCCTGGGCCGCCGCCGTGCTGCCGCCGCTGGTCCGCCGGCAGCTCACCGGCCCGTTCCTGCTCGCCGCCTCGACCGGCGTGCCGACCACCCCCGAGCTCGACCTCGGCCCCGCCAGCGGCGAGCTGTCCGAGCTGCTGACCGGCCTGCGCTCGCTGGACGCCGCCGGCCGCGCCCGCTGGATGGCCGCCGTCGACGCTTCCCGCGCCGAGCGCCGGCCGTGGGCGGCCGCGATGCACGAGGCCTCGTGGGCGGCGCACGTCTCCGGCCGCACCCGCACGCTCGCCACCGCCCAGCTGCTCACCGTCCGGGCGTTCCTCGACGCCGGCTTCGACGCCGCGGCCGCCGCCGCGGGTGCCTGGAACGCCGTCGCCGGGTGCGTGCAGGGCGTCGTCATGGCCGACCTGCTCGGCGGCGACGCTCTCGCGGTGCTGTCCTCCCCGCGGCCGGGAGCCGTCCCCCGCTGAGCTGAGCCCACCCGGCACCCGATCGCGGGAGCCCCCCGCCGCACCCCCCTCGCCACCACCGCGCCGCGACCTCGGCGCCACCCGAGTTGATCACGGGGTTGTCGCAGGGGACACGCGCGGACGCGCCGCTGGCGGCTGCAGGAACCCCATGATCACGCCGGCCGGCGGAGGAGCGGACGCCGGAAGCCGGACGAGGCGGTGGGTCAGGACTCCGCGTCGGGGTCGGGGAGGCGGGCGCCGGCGGGGAGCTCGCTGCCGGCCTCCACCTCGGCCCGCCGGCCCACCAGGGTGACCTCGCCGTCCCCACCGACCGTGGCGCGCTCGCCGACCACGACACCGTCGTCGAGCACCGTGCGGGTCACCGTGGCGCCGGCCCGCACGCGCGCACCCGGCAGGAGCACCGAGTCGACGACGGTCGCCCCGGCCTCCACGACCACGCCGGGGGAGAGCACCGAGCCGTGGACGTTCCCCAGCACGCGGGTGCCGCCGGAGATGAGGCTGTTGTCCACCGCCGAGTCCAGCAGCACCCTCGCCGCGCTGTGCCGGCCGCCGCGGGTGTGCAGCGGCCAGCGCGGGTCGTCGAGGTCCAGCGGCGGCTCGGCGGACAGGAACTCCTGGTGGGCCGCCCAGTAGGCCTCCACGGTCCCCACATCGCGCCAGTAGCCCTCGAACGGGTGCGCGCGGGCCAGGCCGTCGCGGGTCTGCCCCGGCAGGAGGTGGGTCCCCAGGTCCTCCAGGCCCTCCTCGCCGTGCTCGGCGGCCAGGGCCTCCAGCCGGTCCAGCGTCGGGGTGGGGGAGAAGACGAAGACCTCGTTGGTGGCGGTGGTGGCGCGCGGCTGGTCGGGCTTGTAGGCGTAGTCGGCCACCTCCCCACCGCTGCCGACCTCGACGATGCCGTAGCGCGAGGCGTCGTCCTTCGCGACCTCGGTGGTGACCATGGTGACCTCCGCGCCGGAGCCCAGGTGCCCGTCGACGACCTCGCGGTAGTCCAGCTTGTAGACCGCGTCGGCACTGACCACGACGAGCGCTTCGGGGTCGAAGTCGCGGACCAGCGGGGCGTAGCGCCACAGCGAGTTCGCCGTCCCGGAGACCCAGCCGGCGCGGTCGGTGCCCTGGTACGGCGGCAGCACGAGCAGCCCGCCGTCGGTGCGGTCGAGGTCCCACGGCCGGCCGTTGGCCAGGTGCTGCGACAGCGACGTGGGGTGGTACTGCACGGACACCCAGACGTCGGCCAGGTGCGCGTGCTGGCAGTTGCTCAGCGGGAAGTCGATCAGCCGGTAGACGCCCGCGAAGGGGACGGCGGGCTTGGCGCGCTGCTCGGTGAGCAGTTCCAGCCGCCCGCCGGCGCCACCGGCCAGGACGAGGACGAGGACCCGGGGGAGTGCCATGGCCCCCGGCTACCCGAGGGGACGACGTTCACCCTCGCGAGCACTCTCTACGGCTCTCTCGCACGGACGCCAGACAGCCCTAGACGGCGCTCGACGCGCTGACCGCTCGCTCTTCCGGGGACATGTCGACGGAGAAGGGGAAATGGCTGGTGATCATTTTCCCGGCCGGTCCGAGGACGTGGTGCGGAATTCCCGATATCGGCTCAAGTGCGGGGGAGGAGCGGCCGACAACACCCCTGACAGGCGCCTCCGGGACCCCGGGCGGACGCCGGCTGCACCCGTCCCCGACCGCCGGGCGGTGCCGACCCACAGCGCCAGCTCGCCCCTGGCAGGCCCCCGCACGGGGAGACGGAGGACGCATGGACCCGATCCGGGTGTTGGTCGTCGACGACTCGGTGGTCGTCCGCAAGATCGTCACCGACGTGCTCTCGGAGGACCCGGCGATCGAGGTCGTCGGCACCGCCGTCAACGGCCGCATCGCCGTCGGCAAGCTCGAGCAGCTCAAGCCCGACCTGGTCACGATGGACATCGAGATGCCGGAGATGAACGGCATCGAGGCGGTCCGCGCCATCCGCGCCCTGCGCAGCCGCGTGCCGATCATCATGTTCAGCACGCTCACCGAGCGGGGCGCGTCAGCCACCCTCGACGCCCTTTCCGCCGGCGCCAACGACTACGTCACCAAGCCGGCCAACGTCGGCAGCGTCGCGCAGTCCATGGAGAGCGTGCGCCAGCAGCTGATCCCCAAGATCAAGGCGCTCACGGGGCGCCCGGTCACCGCCGGTCCGGTCCGTGCCGCCGCACCCGCCCCGGCCGCGGTCCGCCCGCCGGCCCCGCGCGTCGGTGCGGTCAAGCAGCCCGCCGTCCTGGTCATCGGCTCCTCCACCGGCGGCCCGGAGGCGCTGGCGAAGGTGCTGCCGGCCCTGCCGGCGTCCCTACCGGTCCCGGTGCTGCTCGTGCAGCACATGCCTCCGGTGTTCACCCGCCAGTTCGCCCAGCGGCTGGACCGCCTCTGCCCGCTCACCGTGGTCGAGGCCGTCGACGGCACCCCGCTGGCGCCCGGCACCGTGCACCTGGCCCCGGGCGACCACCACCTGACCATCCGCCGGACCGGCCGCGGCCTGTTCACCGCGCTGGACCAGTCGCCGCCGGAGAACTTCTGCCGTCCCGCCGTCGACCCGCTGTTCCGCTCCGCGGTCGAGACCTTCGACGGCGCCGTCCTCGGCGTCGTGCTCACCGGCATGGGCTCGGACGGGCGCATCGGCGCCGGCCGCATCCGCGAGGCCGGGGGCGCGGTCGTCGTCCAGGACCAGGCGACCTCCGTCGTCTGGGGCATGCCCGGCGCCGTGGCCACGGCCGGCTTCGCCGACGAGGTGCTGCCCCTCGACCGGGTTGTCGAGGCGATCACCCGGCGGATCACCGGGCCGCGGGTCCCCGCGACCCGCCCGGCCACCGCGCCCACATTCGCCGGAGGACCACGATGACCCTCACCGCGACCAGCTTCGACTGGGTCCGCCAGCTGGTGCACCGGGAGAGCGCGATCGTGCTCGCCCCGGGCAAGGAGTACCTGGTCGAGGCGAGGCTGCTGCCGATCGCCCGGTCCATGGGACTGCCCGACGTCGGCCAGCTGGTCGACTCGGTCCGCACCCGGCCCAGCCCCGAGTCCACCCGCAAGATCGTCGAGGCGCTCACCACGAACGAGACCTCGTGGTTCCGGGACGGTGACCCGTTCACGGCCCTCACCTCGACGGTGCTGCCCTCGCTGCTGTCGGCCCGCGGGCCGGCCGAGCGGCTGCAGATCTGGTCGGCGGCCTGCTCCAGCGGGCAGGAGCCGTACACGATCGCCATGCTGCTCGAGGACGCGCTGCCCAACGCCTCGACCCGCGTCGCCATCACCGCGACCGACCTCTCCCGCGAGATGGTCGAGCGCACCCGGGCCGGCAGGTTCAGCCAGCTGGAGGTCAACCGGGGGCTGCCTGCGCCGATGCTGGTGCGGCACTTCACCCGGGCGGGCAACGAGTGGCAGGTCTCCCCGTCGCTGCGCCGCATGGTGACGGCGAGCGAGTGCAACCTGGCCGCTCCGCTGCCCCGCATGGGCCCGTTCGACGTGGTCTACCTGCGCAACGTCCTCATCTACTTCGACCTGTCCACGAAGCAGGCGATCCTCCGCCGGGTGCGTGAGCTCATGCGCCCCGACGGCTGGCTTTTCCTCGGTGCCGCCGAGACCACGCTCGGCGTCGACGACTCATGGGAGCGGGTCGTCGTCGGCCGCAGCTCCGCCTACCGCCCGGTGAAGGGGGCCTGAACGTGCGTGCTCTGGTGATCGACGATTCCCGCGCCATGCGGCGGATCGTCAGCTCGATCCTCGTCGGACTCGGATACGAGGTCCGGGATGCCGGCCACGGCCGGGAGGGTCTCGACGTCCTCGACGAGGGCTGGATCCCCGAACTGGTCTGCGTGGACTGGAACATGCCGGTGATGGACGGACTGCAGTTCGTCTCCGCCGTCCGCTCCAACCCGGCCTGGCGCTCGATGACGATCATGATGGTGACCTCGGAGAGCGAGCACACCCAGATCGTGCGCGCGCTGGCCGCCGGCGCCCACGAGTACGTGATCAAGCCGTTCACCGCCGACGCGATCCGTGACAAGCTCGCCCTGCTCGGCCTGCTCCCCCAGGAGGCTGCCCTGTGACCGCCATCGACTCCGGGGAGCGCCGCCGCGCCGGCGACGCCCGACCGGTCATCACCGAGCTGATCGACGAGCCCACCGTGGAGTCGATCGCCGGCGAGGCGTGGGTCGCGCTGGTCGGCGAGGACGAGGTCCTCGTCCCGCTGCCGGGTGCGTTTCCCGGCGACGTCGTGTCCAGCTGGGTGGACATGACCGGTCCGTGGACCGGCACCGTCGTCCTGACCACCGGTCGGGAGA
>DATIMX010000463.1:0-8471 GCA_035474935.1 Geodermatophilus sp.
CCGTGTACCACTCGGAGATCCCGGAGTTGGTGATCCAGGCCTTGGTGCCGTTGAGCACCCAGTTGTCGCCGTCGAGCCGGGCGCGGGTCCGCATCGCGGCGGCGTCGGAGCCGGCCTCCCGCTCGGAGAGCCCGTAGCTGATCATCGCGTCGCCGGCGGCGATCGGCCGCAGCACCCGCTGCTTGAGGTCCTCGGACGCCGAGAGGATGACCGGCATCGAGCCCAGCTTGTTCACCGCCGGGATCAGCGAGGCGCTGACGTCGACCCGGGCGACCTCCTCGATGACGATGCAGGTCGCGATCGCGTCGGCGCCCTCCCCGCCGTAGGCCTCGGGGATGTGGGTGGCGTGGAAGCCGGCGGCGGTCAGCGCCTTCTGCGCCTCGATCGGGTAGCGGGAGTCGGCGTCCACCTCGGCGGCGTACGGGGCGATCTCCCGCTCGGCGATGTCGCGGACCGCCTCGCGGACCGCCTCGTGCTCCTCGGTCAGGGCGTACAGCCCCGCAGCGTTGTTACCCACGGGTAGATCGTAGGCCCGGCGACCCGGATCGGGGAGCTACCCGACCCGACCGTGTCGCTGGTCGACCGTGCCCTCCTCCGACTCCCCGGTCCCGTCGAGGCCGCCGTAGCGCCGGGCGAACAGCTCCGGGTCGGAGAAGTCGGCGATCCGCTCCCGGATGAGCTCGTCGGGCCAGGTCCACCACTGCGACCGCACGAGCGCCTCCCGGACCGGCTCCGGGAAGCGCCAGCGGATGAGGCGAGCGGGGACGCCCCCGACGATCGCGTAGGGCGGGACGTCGCGCGTGACGACCGCCCCGGCCGCGAGGACCGCTCCGTCGCCCACGTGGACACCGCGGAGGATCGTCACCCGGTTGCCGATCCACACGTCGTTCCCGATGGTCACCGGGCGGTTGGCCGGCTCCACGAGGAGGGCCGGTTCACCGTTCTCCTCGACGAACCCCCGCGACGGCAGGTAGGTGATCGGGCTCGTCGTCACCCGGTCGATGGGGTGGGCGAAGCCGGCGATCGTCACGTCGAGCCCGATGCTGGTGAACGACCCGATGGACGCCAGGGCCGGCCGCGGGTGTTCGATCCACTGCTGGAAGCCGTAGGTGTAACGGCCCACCGTGAACCCGCACCAGCGCTCCACGTAGTACCTGGTGAGGCGGTTGCCGCGATCGGTCCAGTGCCACGGCTGCGTCGCCCGCCGCCACCGGATCAGTCCCGGCCACCGCTGCGGGTAGGCCTCCCTGGACCGGTCGAAGTGCTCCGCCAGCGCCACGTCCTCGCCGTCGAGCCCGAGCCGCCTGGCCAGGTCGTCGACGGGACGCACACCGAAGGCAGCCCGCCGGGCGAACGGCCGGGCGCGTCGGATCAGGGCTCGGCTCATCGATGTCCTCTCACGGTCGATCTCCTCGTGCACACCTGCGCCGTTCAGGCGTCGCGGTTCGGCGGACCCTCGATCCCGCCGAGGCCGAGCCGCTCCTGCAGCGTGGCGTCCCGGGCGACGACGGACTCGGCGAGGTCGGCCTGGAAACGCTCGACGGCGGCCCGCAGCCCGGGGTCGCCGGCGGCGAGGATGCGCACGGCGAGCAGGCCGGCGTTGCGGCCGCCCCCGATGGAGACCGTCGCCACCGGCACCCCGGCGGGCATCTGCACGATCGACAGGAGGCTGTCCAGCCCGTCGAGGCGGTCCAGCGGCCGGGGGACGCCGATCACCGGCAGCGGCGTGGCCGCGGCGACCATGCCCGGCAGGTGGGCCGCTCCCCCGGCACCGGCGATGACCACCCGCAGGCCGCGACCGGCGGCGCTCTCGGCGTACTCGAGCATCCGGCGCGGGGTGCGGTGCGCGGAGACGACGTGCGCCTCGTACGGGACGCCGAACTCGGTCAGCGCCGCCGCTGCGGGCTCCATCATCGGCCAGTCGGAGTCGCTGCCCATGACGATGCCGACGATCGGGTCCACGCGGGGCTCCTCGCTGCTCGCTCGGGTCAGTGCTCGGTCGGGAAGGCGAACGCCGGGTCGACCTCGCCGTCGGCCAGGTAGCGGGCAGCCGCGGTGGCCCGGGCGCGCACCTCGTCGAGGTCGGTGCCCAGCGCGGTCACGTGGCCGAGCTTGCGGCCGGGGCGCTGGCCCTTGCCGTACCAGTGCAGCTTCACGTCGGGCCAGTGCGCCATCAGGTGGTGCACCCGCTCGTCGAGGCCGGGACCGGTCCAGCGCTCCTCGCTGGCGCGCCCGCCGAGCACGTTGGCCATCACCACGACCGGCGCGGCCATCGCCGTGGCGCCCAGCGGGTAGTCGAGGACGGCGCGCAGGTGCTGCTCGAACTGGCTGGTCCGCGAGCCCTCGATGGTCCAGTGCCCGGAGTTGTGCGGCCGCATCGCGAGCTCGTTGACCAGGACGCCGTCCGCCGTCTGGAACAGCTCGACGGCCATGACCCCGACGACGCCGACCCGGTCGGCCACCCGTACCGCGAGCTCCTGGGCGGCGGTCGCGGTGTCCTCGTCCAGCCCGGGCGCGGGCGCGAGCACCTCGGTGTTGATGCCGTCGCGCTGCACGGTCTCCACCACGGGCCAGACGGCGACCTGGCCGAAGGGCGAGCGGGCGACCAGCGCGGAGAGCTCCCTGACCATCGGGACCCGCTGCTCGGCCAGCAGGACGTCGTACCGGGCGAAGAGCTCCGCGACGTCGTCCGGGTCGTCGACGACGAACACCCCGCGCCCGTCGTAGCCGCCGCGCGGCGTCTTGACGACCACCGGCCAGCCGTGCCGCTCGCCGAAGGCCGCGACCTCGTCGACGGAGGCGACCTCGGCCCAGGCCGGCTGCGGCTCGCCGGCAGCGGCCAGCGCCCGGCGCAGGACCAGCTTGTCCTGCGCGTGCACGAGCGCGTCGGGGCCGGGGGCGACCCGGTGACCGGCCGACTCGAGGGCGCGCAGGTGCTCGGTCGGCACGTGCTCGTGGTCGAAGGTGACCACGGTGGCGCCGTCGGCGAGGGCGAGGAGGGCGTCGAGGTCGCGGTGGTCGCCGAGGCGGACGTCGGCGGCCACCAGCGCGGCGGACTCGTCGGGGCCGGTGGACAGGACTCGCAGCGACTGACCGAGCGCGATGGCTGCCTGGTGGGTCATCCGGGCCAGCTGGCCACCGCCGACCATGGCGACGACGGGCAGTCCAGTGCGCGGGTCGACGGGGGTGGCCACGGGTGCCCAGCCTAGAGGGGGCTGCCGGCGGGCTCAGCCGAGCGCGGCGAGCGAGCGGCCGATGCGGTCGCCGACCTCGGCGGCCACGGCCGGGGTCGGGTGGACACCGTCCGGCGAGGCGCCGGGGGTGAACGTCCCGCCGGCGTCGACCTCGCCCCACGGGTCCAGGTAGGTCCAGCCGTTGCGGCTCGCCAGGTCCGCGAGCGCGGCGTTGTACCCGTTGCGCGCCGCCGCGCGGGCGTCGTTGGGCGCGATGGCGACGACCACGACGGTCGGCGCGCCGGCGGCCGCCACGACGCCCTCGATGTCAGCGGCCGACTGCTCCCACGGCAGGCCGCGGACCAGGTCGTTGGTGCCGGCCATCACGACGAGCACGTCCGCCGTCCAGTCGGTGGGCTCGACGCCGGCCAGCATGTCCGCGGTGGTCGCCCCGGGGACCGCCCAGCCGGCCACGAGGTCGAGGCCGCTCTCCTGCTCGGCGGCCGGCAGCCAGGAGGCATCCCCCTGGACGCGGTCACCGACGAGCGGCTGCGACACGTCGGTGGCACCGGCGGTGATCGAGTCGCCGACCGCGACGAAGGTGCGCGGCTCGGCGGGGTCGGTGGTGGCAGGCGCCGCGCTGCTGGGTGGTGCGGACGTCGGGGCGGCCGGCTGCGCGTCGTCCGGCGACGGGCCGCAGCCGGCCACGACAGCCGGCAGGAGGACGGCCACCGCCGCCCGCAGGAGGGCCCGTGGAGGGCGGAGCCGCATCACGCGACGAGTCTCGGTCACCGGGCTGTGCGGCGCGGGCAGGCGGCTCGCCGGCGCCGTCAGGCGCTGAGCGGCCGCTGCGCCGGCACGGCGCCGGCCGGCCGCACCGGCGGGACCTCGGCGTGGCGCCCGGCGAGCAGGGCCGCCGTGGCCGGTGTCAGCGGCCGGTCGCCCCGGACGACGGCGATCCGTCCCTGGGCCGGCGCCGGCTGCACCGCGGTCGCGGCCGGACGGCGGACCGGGACGACCCGGCGCAGCTGCTTGCGGGCCGGCTCCTCGACGAACCGGTGGGCGAGGTGGGCGAGGACGAACGTCGAGAGGAGGACGGGGGCGAGCAGCAGCGCCCACAGCGAGGTGCCGGCGGCGATCTTCGGCCACCACTCCATGAGGGTCCAGAAGACCTCGAACACCGGGATGTGCACCAGGTACAGGCCGAAGGAGATCCGGCCACCGTGCACCACCGGCTCCCGGGACAGCAGGGCACTCAGACCGGTGCGGGAGAGGGCGAGCGCACCGACGAGCACCGGGAAGAAGAGGACGACGATGCCGCCGAACGCGGAGTGGTCGTCGTCGATCCCCCGCCAGTCACCCCACCACAGGCCGACGGCAATGGCGCCGACGCTGACCAGGGCCCAGGTGGCGGCGGCCTCCTCCACCCGCGGCGTCCGGCGCACCCGTCGGACCACCAGGCAGGTCAGGGCGCCGGCCAGGAAGGCCGCGCCGATGCGCAGCAGCCAGGACCAGGCGATCACCGGCCCGCCGTGGACGTAGGTGGTGTAGCTCAGCGGCACCATGAGCAGGACGGCGGTGGCGCCGAGCAGCACCAGCGGCGCGTTGCGGACGCGCCAGAGCAGCACCGCGACCAGCGGGAAGGCGACGTAGGCCAGCCACTCGGCGCTGATCGACCAGGCCGAGCCCATCCACGACTCGCCGCCCGAGGCGGGGTGCCACCACAGCTGGACCATCGTGAGCTGCAGGAGGAAGTGCCAGACGTCGAGCACCGGTTGCTGGATCTGGTAGACGACGACCCCGTCGGTGACCCGGGTGGCCTTGTACAGCAGCCAGCCGCCGTAGACCACGGTGACCAGCGCGTACACCGGCCAGATCCGGCACACCCGGGCCCACAGGAAGGTCCCCGCCTCGCGCACCGAGGGCTTGCGGCCGACGCGCTCGAGGTAGGTCAGCGTGATCACGAAGCCGCTGAGGACGAAGAAGAGGTCCACGCCGGTGGCGCCGGCGCGGATGACCGGCCGGAGCGGCTCCCAGTAGCCGTCGTAGCCGAGGCCGGGCGTGAAGTGGAAGTGGTAGACGACCACCCAGACGGCCGCGACCGCCCGCAGCCCGGTCAGGGACCGGATCTCCCCCGACCCGGCCGACCGCTGGGCGTCGGTTCCGGTCGCGTGGGCACGTGTGGACACGCGGTCCTCCTCTGTCCGGCCGTCGATAACGAAGCGATCACGCCTCGTGACAGAACGTAACTCGGCAGCAGGGGTGTCTTGACTCGACGACCTACCAGAGTCGGCGACCGGATCCGGCAACAGCTGACGAACCGGCTTCTGCCCCGCGCGCCTGCTGGACACGGGTGGCGGCAGCAGATGGGCCCGCCGGGCGTCGGTCCCGCGGTCGTCGCCGCGTGCAGGACACCGCCGGCGCGTACCCTGGCCCTTCGTGACTGCCGTCTCCGCCGGTGCGCAGCGCCGCAGCCGCTCCCTCTGGTCCGTCGTCCGCCACCTCGGGGCCTTCGGTGTCGTCGGCGGCATCGGCTTCGTGATCGAGGTCGGGCTGTTCCAGCTGCTCTACGGGCACCTCGGCAGCGGCGCGGTCGTCGCGAAGCTGGTGGCGACCATCGTGGCGATGACCGTCGCGTTCTTCGGCCACCGCCACTGGTCGTTCGCCCACCGGGCGCGCACCGGGTTCAAGCGCGAGTACCCGATGTTCCTGGTGATCAACGGGCTGACGCTGCTGATGGGTCTGGGGATCGTCGCCTTCGCCCGGTACGGCCTCGACCTGACCAGCGCGTGGGCGCTGCAGGGCGCCAACCTCGTCTCCATCGCCGTGGGCACCATCGTGCGCTACCTGATGTACCGGCAGTGGGTCTTCCCCGCGGCTGACGCCACTCCCTGATCCGGCCCGACCCGACCCGACCTGGGCCCGGCAGCGGGCGGGCGACCCGGTGCCGGCCGTCCGCACGAGGCCCGCGGGCGCCTGGGAGACCGGGGCCTGGCGTGCGCGGGCCGAGCCGCCCTCGCGGGCGTCGGGCCTCAGCCGGGTGGGCGGGCAGGCGGCCCGTCCCCGGTCAGCAGCCCCGAGTCCGTGAGCACACCGGAGGGAGCTGCCGCGCGCGGCCGCGGAGGCACATCAAGGGGCCACGGACGTCCGGAGACGGCGGGCACGGGCGTCCTCCAGCGGGCCGTGGCTGCCCCCTCCGCGGGCATCGGGCCAGTCGGCGCAGGCGGGAGCTGGGCAGGCGCACTCGTGTTGACCGCGCGCCGGCCGCCCCAGAGGCGGACCAGCCGGCGCCGGGCCGGCTCCTCGACGCCGTGGTAGAGCCCGGCGGCGCCGACGAAGCAGAGCGCGATGAGGACGGGCACCACCAGAGCACCCCCGGGCGTGTAGGCGCCCCAACCGGGAGCGGCCGAGTCACGCCCGAGCACGGCCATGCCGACGTCCCGCATGACCCAGTGCACGAGGTAGAGGCAGTAGGAGATGCGGCCGCCGTAGACCATGGCGTCCCGCGACAGGAACCGCGCCGGGCCACCGTCGGTCAGGGCCAGGCCGGCGATGAGCGGCGGCCAGCACAGCACCGCCACGGCCGCGTACTTGCCGACCTCGTACCCCGCCGCCAGGTCCTGGCCGTACCGCCAGTTGGCCCACAGCAGGACGACGGCCGCGACCACCAGACCGGCCATCGCAAGCCGCCGGCCCCACCGCTCGCCGCGCTCGGTGCCCTCCAGCCCAGCGACGGCGCAGGAGGCGAGGATGCCAGCGGTGAAGCTGCAGGCGATGCGCAGCACCCAGTTCATCTCGATGTCGTCGGTGCCGTGCAGGAAGGCCGTCAGGGCCAGCGGCGACATCGCCGCGGTGGCGAGGACGAGGTTGACCGCCGGGTGCGCGCGGAGGAGGGGGCGCATCGCCAGCGCGAGCACCGGAAAGGCGAGGTAGGCCAGCCACTCAGCACTGATCGACCAGCCCGGCGCGACGTAGCTGACGTCGATGAGCGAGGACTCGCCCCACATCTGCGTCATGGTCACTTGGCGGAGCAGGGTCGTGAGCTCCAGCGGCGGGTGCCCGCTGACGATGTTCGGGTTCAACCCCAGCCGCGGGCACACCACGAGCCAGGCGCAGGCCACCGCCGTGACCGCCATCCACGCCGGCCACACCCGAGCGAAACGGTTGAGCACGAACCGGACCGCTCCTGTGGTCGACCAGCGCCGGCCGCACTCGTCGAGGTAGCTGCGTGCGATGACGAAACCGCTGAGCACGAAGAACAGCTCCACACCGATCCAGCCAGCGCTGAGGACGGCGTGCACACCGGGCAACTGCTCGACGTAGGGCATGAGCTGTCCCTCGAAGTGGAACAGGACGACCCAGGTCGCCGCGACGATGCGCAGCCCGGTCAGCGCCCGGATCTCGGACCGCGACCGGCGCACGGCACCCGCCGCCGGTGGGCGGGGAGCAGCGGTGCGCGGTGCGACGGACATCGGCGTCTCCCGGGAGGGCGTGGAGGCGTGCTCCGGACCTGTGGACTCCCTGGACGCTAGTGACGGTCCGTGCACGGGTGTTGACTCGAAAAGCACCGAAAATCACCGGCATTGGGGCAGCAACTGCCAGGCGTGCTGCTCCCCCGTCACACGGTCCCCAGCCGCCCCGCCGGTCGGGGGTCAGCCGGCCAGCCGGGACCCGTGCCGGCCGGCGACGACCTCCAGCCGGGTGGGGATGCGGGTGCGCAGCTCCTCCAGATGGCTGATGGCACCGACCGTCCGGCCGCCGCGGCGCAGCTCGTCGAGCACGTTCATGACCGCGTCGAGGGCCAGCGCGTCGAGCGTGCCGAACCCCTCGTCGACGAACAGCGTGTCCATCTGGCTCCGGTTCGAGGCGTCTGCGTCCGTGAGGCGGAGGAGGGCGGCGCCGACACCGTGCTCATCGAGACGGTCGGCATGCACGGCGACCCGTCGAACTTCGACCTGCCCGCCGTCCCGGCCTTCTCAAGTCTGCGGCGGAAGGCTGAGCCGAAGCCCGGCCCGGACGGGGAGCGCTACGCCCTGCTTCAGTTGAGCGGCTACGGGCTGCGCTCGTCGCGCACCGTGCTCGACGGATCCGGGACCGGCGCCTGGGCGCCCCAGCCGCGGCCTATGCACCACTACTCTCCAGTCAGCGGTGGCGCCTAGCAGCTGGAATGCGTACGACAGGAGCCGCATGTCGACCCCATCCACCCCCATGGACGTCATCGCCCTCGGGCAACCGACGATCGGTGAGCCCGAGCTCCGCGCGATCGAGGAGGTGTTCCGCTCCGGCTGGCTGGCCGGC
>DATIMX010000464.1:0-1975 GCA_035474935.1 Geodermatophilus sp.
CACTCAGTCGGGGTCGCCACGCGGGCCGTCCAGCCCGGAGCTGGGCTCCCGTACTCCGTAACGAGGGGGTCGAGCCGATGGGGCGCGGCCGAGCGAAGGCCAAGCAGACACGCGTGGCCCGTGAGCTCAAGTACAGCTCACCGAACACCGACCTCTCCGCGCTGCAGCGCGAGCTGGCCGGTTCACCGTCGTCGTACACCGCGCCGCCGCGGGCGGGCAGCGACGACGACGAGGACGACGAGTACACCGACCGCTGGGCGGACGACGACACGGACGACGACTGGGCCGCCAGCCGCTGACCAGCGTCTGACCGGCGCAGGCTGACCCGACGACACCGCCGCTCCCACCGGGAGCTGCGGTGTCGTCGTGCGCCCGGCCCCCTGCAGGGTCCCGCCGCGAGCGTGCGAGCGGTGGGGGGCAGGGGGTCCTTCTTCAGCGGTAGCTGCCGACCAGCCGCGCGGCCGCGTCGCCCGTCCGGGCGCCCACGGTGCCGGCGACCCACGCGGGTACGCCCCGCTCGCCCAGCAGCGCCACCACGTCGTCGGCGACGCCCGGGGCCACCGCGGCGACCATGCCGACGCCGCAGTTGAACGCCCGCTCGGCCTCCGCCCGCGGCACACCGTGCTCCTCCAGCAGCGAGACGGCGGCCGGCAACCCCCAGGTGCCGCGGTCCAGCACGGCCTCCAGCCCGTCCGGGACGACCCGGGCGGTGTTGCCGGCCAGCCCGCCACCGGTGATGTGCGCGTAGGCGTGCACGCCCTCGACGCCGAAGCGCTGCACCAGCGCCAGGCAGTCCAGCGCGTAGATGCGGGTCGGCTCGAGCAGCACCTCGCCCAGCGGGCGGTCCAGCCCGGCCGGCGTGGCGGCCAGGTCGAGCCCGGCGGCGGCGACCACCCGGCGCACCAGCGAGTAGCCGTTGGAGTGGAAGCCGGACGACGCCATCGCGACGACCGCGTCGCCGTCCCGGACCCGCTCGGGCCCCAGCACCGCGTCGGCCTCCACGACCCCCACGGCCGTGGCGGCCAGGTCGTAGTCGTCGGGGGCCATCAGGTCACCGTGCTCGGCGGTCTCCCCGCCGACCAGCGCGGCCCCGGCCAGCCGGCAGCCGGTCGCGATGCCGGTGACGATCGCGGCGATCCGCTCCGGCACGACCCGCCCGCAGGCGACGTAGTCCTGCAGGAACAGCGGCTCGGCGCCGCAGGCGACCAGGTCGTCGACGACCATCGCGACCAGGTCGATGCCGACGGTGTCGTGCCGGTCCAGCTGCCGGGCGAGAGCGAGCTTGGTGCCGACGCCGTCGGTGGAGGAGGCCAGCAGCGGCCTGCGGTACCTCGCCGTGTCCAGCGCGAACAGCCCGGCGAAGCCGCCGAGGCCGCCGACGACCTCGGGCCGGTTGGTGCCCTCCACCGCCGTCCGCATCAGGGTGACGGCCCGCTCGCCGGCGTCGATGTCGACGCCGGAGGCGGCATAGGTGAACTCGTTGCTCACTGCTCGGTTCCGGAGGAGCTCACGGTCGGGTCAGGGCGTCGTCCGCACCACCGGGCACGGCGGCGCTGCCGGCCTGCTGGCCGGTCCACCCGGTCACCGCACGGTCCTGGTCGACCCGGCGGCCGATGCCCTCGAGCAGGTGCTTGCCGAGCAGCTCGCTCTCCGCCAGCGGGATCGGGTACTCGCCGGTGAAGCAGGCGGTGCACAGCCGGTTGACCGGCTGCTCGGTGGCCGCGATGAGGCCCTGCTCGGAGACGTAGCCCAGCGAGTCGGCGTTGATCGAGGCGCGCACGCCGTCGACGTCGAGGCCGTTGGCGATCAGTTCGGCCCGGCTGGCGAAGTCGATGCCGTAGAAGCACGGCCACTTGACCGGCGGCGAGGAGATCCGCACGTGCACCTCGACCGCGCCGGCCTCGCGCAGCATGCGGATCAGCGCGCGCTGGGTGTTGCCGCGCACGATCGAGTCGTCGACGACGACCAGCCGCTT
>DATIMX010000465.1:0-9646 GCA_035474935.1 Geodermatophilus sp.
GCAGTTCGCGGACCTCGTGACGCGCACCCACGTGCGCAAGCCGGGCTACAAGCCGGCCAAGGAGCTGTACCCCTGGGTCGACCTGCAGCCCACGGGGAAGCTCCGGAGCCTGTACACCAGCCACGAGTGGGACCCGGAGGAGCTGATCCGCGCCGACCTCGCCATCGCTCAGGAACGCGTCCGGGAACTGACCTCCCGGCTCGGTCTCCCGGAGGCACGGGACGCCCTCGAGGTGCTGGACGAAGTGGCGGACGCGTTGCCGTTCAACTGCGAACACGTGGTCCCGCAGAGCTGGTTCACCAAGCAGGAGCCGATGCGCGGAGACCTGCACCACCTGTTCGCGTGTGAGACCCGCTGCAACAGCTTCCGGAGCAACACCCCCTACGACGAGTTCGGGGACTTCCCCGAGCCGACGGTGGCGGGCCCGGCGCTCGACGTGGTGCGGAACGACTGCGGCAAGAGCGCGGCGAACCGGTTCGAGCCGGCCCACCGCAAGGGGCCCGCTGCCCGGGCCGTCTTCTACTTCCTGCTGCGCTATCCCGGGGTGGTGGAGGCCGACGAGATGCCGCCGGAGCGGCGGCAGGTGCTGGTGGCCTGGCACGAGGAGGAGCCGGTCACCGAGTGGGAGCGCCACCGCAACGCCGCCGTCGCCGAGCGGCAGGGGAACCGCAATCCCTTCATCGACCATCCAGAGCTGGCCCGCCGCCTGGTGCCGGGCCTCCCCCCGCGGGGAGGTCGTTGAGGGCCGGGTACGACGACGGCCGGCACGGGGATGTCGCGGAGGCGGCTCAGCCTCCCACCCCCGCCCACGCCCCCTGCCGGCCGACCGCGGCGGCGGCACCCTCGCCGCCGCGCGGGAGTGGTCGACGCCGATCCGGGGACGGACGAGTGCGTCACAGCCGGTCGCTCCGGGCCACCGGGAACAGCCGGAGGGCCAGCAGGGCGGTGAGCACCGCGGCGACCTGCAGCGGCACCCAGGCCGGCGCCGAGCGGGCCGCGGTGGCCATGAGGAACGGGACGGCGAAGCCCAGGTAGGCGCAGGCCAGGAAGACCGACGTCAGCTCGCCCCGGCGGGTGGGCGCGGCCAGCCGGCCGGTGACCGTGAGCCCGGCCGCCAGGCACAGGCCGCCGCCGGACCCCAGCAGGGGTGCCGCGGCCAGCAGCCACGGCCAGGCGCCGGTGGCCACGAACAGCGCCGCGGTCGCGAACCCCACCGCCCCGAGGGCCGCGCCGGTGACGGCGGTCCACGACCCCAGCCGGCGCTGCAGCCCGGCGACGACCGTCCCCGCGCCGAGCGTCACGCCGGCGAGGACGCCGGTCACGGCGACCCCACCGGCCGGCAGATCGCCGAGCAGCGGGACGGCGGAGATGACCGACGACGGGAACGCGTAGACGCAGACCGCGACCGGGGCCAGCACGGTCGCTGCGAGGCCCAGGCTGCCCGGCGGCAGCAGCGGGACGGCCGGGTCGCCGTCGTCCCGCTGTCGGCCGGGCCGCAGGACGACGGTCTCCGGCACCCGCACCGCCAGCGCCAGCCCCACGCCCACCAGCACGGTGTGCAGCAGGTAGGGCAGCACCGTGGGCGCCGGTGCGAACTGGCCCAGCAGCCCGCTGGTGAGCGGTCCGAGCGAGAAGCCCGCGGTCATCGCGACCGCGGCCCGCCGCCCTCCGGCCCCCTCCCCGGAGGCGGCCGACAGCTCGGCGACCCAGGCGCTCGCGACGCTGAACACCACGCCGCTGACCACGCCCTGCAGGAACCGGGCGGTGAACAGCAGCGCCAGCGACCCGCCGGCCGCAGCGAAAGCCAGCGACGCCAGCCCGGCGAGGACGACGCCGGGGAGGGCGACGCGGCGGCGGCCCAGCCGGTCCGAGAGGGGGCCGGCCAGGAACAGCGCCGGGACCAGACCCGCGGCGTAGCAGCCGAACAGCGCGGTCAGCACCTCGGCGGAGAGGCCGAGCCGCTCCTGGTAGACCAGCAGCAGGGGCGTCGGGACGTTGGTGCCGGCCGCGACCGCGAACAATGTGAACACCGCTCGCCTCCAGGCCACCGCGGCAGGCTACGGAGCGCGCGCCGACTCCGCGCGTGACGTGCGGAGAGGCCGCCGCGACACCGCCGTCCGCCCGGGGCAGACTCACGGGTGCCGACGGCGACGACCAGAGGAGGACCCCGTGCGCGATGCGGTCATCTGTGAGCCCCTGCGGACCCCGGTGGGCGGCTTCGGCGGCTCCCTGCGTGACGTGCCGGTGCAGGACCTGGCCTCGACGGTCATCCGGGCGGTGATGGAGCGCACCGGGCTGCCACCGGAGTCGGTGGACGACGTGCTGCTCGGGCACTGCTACCCGACGATGGAGGCCCCGGCGCTGGGCCGGGTGGCGGCGCTGGACGCCGGGTTGCCGGTGACCGCCGCGGGGCTGCAGATCGACCGCCGCTGCGGCTCGGGCCTGCAGGCGGTGGTGTACGCGGCGATGCAGGTGCAGACCGGCACGTCGGAGGTCGTGCTGGCCGGGGGTGCGGAGTCGATGAGCAACGCGCCGTTCTACACCCACGCGATGCGGTGGGGGGTCAAGGCCGGGCCGGGGGTGCTGCTGGCTGACGGGCTGGCCCGCGGCCGGGTGACCGCCGGTGGCCAGAACCACCCGGTGCCCGGCGGGATGCTGGAGACCGCGGAGAACCTGCGCCGTGAGTACAAGATTCCCCGTGAGGAGCAGGACGAGTACGCCGTGCGCAGCCACCAGCGCGCCGCCGCGGCGGCCGAGGCCGGCCGGTTCGCCGAGGAGATCGTGCCGGTGACGGTCAAGCAGCGGAAGGGCGAGGTGGTCGTCGACCGCGACGAGCACATCCGCCCGGACTCGACGGTGGAGACGCTGGCGAAGCTGCGCCCGATCATGGGCAAGGACGACCCGGAGGCCACGGTGACCGCCGGTAACGCCAGCGGGCAGAACGACGGCGCGGCGGTGTGCGTGGTCACCAGCCCGGAGAAGGCCGCGGAGCTGGGCCTGCGGCCGCTGGCGCGGCTGGTGTCCTGGGCGGTGGCCGGGGTGCCGCCCAAGACGATGGGCATCGGGCCGGTGCCGGCGACGGCCAAGGCGCTGGCGCTGGCCGACGTGAAGCTGGCCGAGGTGGACCTGATCGAGCTCAACGAGGCCTTCGCCAGCCAGGTGCTGGCGGTGACCCGGGAGTGGGGCTTCACCGACGCGGACTTCGAGCGCACCAACGTCAACGGCTCGGGCATCTCCCTGGGCCACCCGGTGGGTGCCACCGGCGGGCGCATCCTGGCCACCCTGACCCGGGAGATGGCCCGCCGCGACGCCCGCTACGGGCTGGAGACGATGTGCATCGGCGGCGGGCAGGGCCTGGCCGCCCTGTTCGAGCGCGTCTGAGAGCGGACCCCCTGCTCCCCACCGCTCGCAGGCTCGCGGCGGGCCCCTGCAGGGGGCCGCGGTGGGGAGGGTCCGACCCGTCATCTTCGACCAGAGGAGCTGCCGCATGTCCGAGTCGCGTCCCAGCGACCAGCGCGTCGCGATCGTCACCGGCGCGGCGCGTGGCATCGGCGCCGCCATCGCGCAGCGGTTGGCGCAGGACGGCTTCGCCGTGGCGGTGGTCGACCTCGACGAGTCCGCGACCGCCGCCACGGTTCGGGCGATCGAGGCCGCCGGCGGCCGCGCCCTGGGGGTCGGGGCCGACGTCGGGGACGCCGGCCAGGTGCAGGCCGCCGTCGAGCGGGTCGTCGCCGAGCTCGGCCCGCCGGTGGTGCTGGTCAACAACGCCGGGGTCACCCGCGACAACCTGCTGTTCAAGATGACCGACGCCGACTGGGACCTCGTCATGCACGTGCACCTGCGCGGCTCGTTCCTCATGACCCGCGCGGTGCAGCAGCACATGGTCCAGGCCGGCTGGGGTCGGGTGGTCAACCTGTCGAGTACCTCGGCGCTGGGCAACCGCGGGCAGGCCAACTACGCCACCGCCAAGGCCGGGCTGCAGGGCTTCACCAAGACCCTGGCGATCGAGCTGGGCAAGTTCGGCGTCACCGCCAACGCGATCGCCCCCGGCTTCATCCAGACCGAGATGACCAAGGCGACCGCCGAGCGCATCGGCCGCAACTGGGAGGAGTACGTGGCCGAGCGGGCCGCGGCGATCCCGGTGCAGCGCGCCGGCACACCTGCGGACATCGCCCACACCGTCTCGTTCCTGGTCAGCGAGGAGGCCGGGTTCGTCTCCGGTCAGGTCGTCTACGTCGCCGGCGGCCCGCGGACCTAGGGACAGCGGGCCGCCGCGAGCCGGCGAGGGGTGCGGAGGACGGGGTCCTGCTACGGGGTGGGGAGGACGGGGTCGTCGCTCAGGACGACGGGTCGCGGTCGGGGTAGCGGGCGCGGGCCAGCGCGTACACGCCGAAGGCGCCGAACCCGGTGGCGACCGCGCCCAGCAGCCAGGGGCCGGCGCCGACCGACGCGATGGCGGTCATCGCGCCGTCCAGGCCGGTGGCGGAGGAGACGTCGGCGGTGAGGGCCGCTCGCCACAGCAGCACGCCGACCAGACCGAACGCGACGCCCTTGGCGACGTAGCCGACCCGCCCGACCGCCTCGATGAGCGGCTCCCAGCGGTCGGGGGCGGTGGGCAGGTCGATGTCCTTCATGAAGCCGCCGGTCAGCCCGCGCACCAGCGTGTACAGCCCGACGGCGACCACCCCGGCGGCGACGGCGAGGACCAGCGCCGGTCCGCCCGAGACCTCCAGCGTCTCGCCGGTGAGCTCCCGGAAGCGCTCGTCGGCCTCGTACTCCAGGCCGAGGGCGAACAGCAGCGCGGTCGCGCCGAGCACGGCGTAGACGGCGGCCTTGGCCAGGCACTTCGCGCAGACGAACGCCGTCCGGACGACGTGCTGCGGGTCGAGCAGCCCGTGCCACCACCGCAGCACCTCGCCGCCCTGCCACAGCGCCAGCGCGAGCATGCCCAGCCCGATCAGCCAGAGCAGCACCGTGCCGCCGGGCGTACCGGCGACCGTCTGCAGCGCGCCGGTCTGGTCGGCGTCGGTGCGGGTGCTGCCGCGGGCGAGCTGCACCGCCAGCCAGCCGATCAGCAGGTGCAGGACGCCGTAGGCGACCAACCCCACCCGGGCGACCGCCTCGAGCAGGGGGTGGTCGGTGACCTCGCGGGCGTTCTCGACCAGCCGGTGGATCCGGCCCCCCTGCAGTAGAAGGACCCCGTCCTCCTCACCGTTCGCAGGCTCACGGCGAGCCTCCGGACGGGGCCGCGAGCGGTGGGGGGCAGGGGGGTCCTCCATCAGGTGCGTTCGGGGTATCGGGCGCGCACGAGGCAGTAGGCGCCGAACGCGGCGATGCCGATCGCGACCAGGGTGAGCAGCACCTGCCCGAAGGGGGCGCTGAGAATGGTGTGCAGCGCGCCGTCGAGGCCCGTGGCCCGGGCCGGGTCGAAGGTGACGGCGGCGTACACCAACAGCCCGCCGACGACGCCCAGTGCGACGCCCTTGGCCGGGAAACCCACCTGCCCGAGGCGGGTGACCAGCCGCTCGGCCCGGGGTGGGGCCGAGCTCAGGTCGACCTCCTCGAGGAACCGCTTCGACACGCCCTTGTGCACCAGGTAGACGCCGACCCCGATGACGACGAGGCCGATCAGTCCCACCAGCCAGCGCCCGGCCGGCCAGCCGAAGACGCCTGCCGCCTGTTGCTGACCCCCGCCGCCGCCACCGCCGCCGGTCGCGATGCGGACGGCCAGGACGGCGAGCACGGCGTAGAGGACCGCCTTGGCGACCGCCTTCACGATCTTCTCCACGGCCTTCTTGCGGGCGTCCCCCGAGGAGGAGAGTTGGCTGCGCCAGCGCAGCACCTCGGCCGCCTGCCAGACCGCGAGCGCGATCAGCCCGACGGCGATCAACCACAGCAGCGGCCGGCCCAGCGGCTGCTCGGCCAGCGTGGCCAGCGCACCGGCCTGGTCGGCGGACTCGCCGCTGCCCCCGCCCCACGCCAGCTGCAGGGCCAGCCAGGCGAGCAGCAGGTGGACGACGCCGTAGGCGATCAGCCCGATGCGCGCGAGGTGCTCGAGGGCGTCGCTGTCGCCCGCCCGGCCCGCGGCTCCCGCCGCCCGCCCCGTCATCCCGCCCATGGCCGGCTCCTCCCGCCCCGCGGCACCCCCGTGGGGGTGATCAGGGTGGCACAGCGGGGCCCCCGCCGCCGGGCGCGCCGTCCCGCTGCTGCGGCGGGACGGCGATCTCGCACGGACGGGGGACCGGAGCCGGACGGGAACGGCGATCTCACCGCCGCGGCCACCCTTCAGGGGCCCGCGCCGAGCGTGCGAGGCGTGGGGGGAAGGGTGGTCCTTCTTCACCCCACGGGGTGCCGGGCGCGGGTCAGGCAGTACACCGCGAAGGCGGCCAGCCCGACCGCCACCCCGGTCAGCACCCAGGCGCCGTGCGGCTGGGCGGCCACCGCCCGCAGCGCGCCGTCCAGACCGGTGGCCCGCGCCGGGTCGAAGGTCGCCGCCGCCCAGGCCACCATCGCGCCGACCAGCACCAGGGCCACGCCCTTGAGCACGAAGCCGGCCTGGCTGGCCCGGTGCGCCACGGTGCAGAGCGCGGGGGAGACGGTGGAGAGGTCGATCTCGTCGAGGAAGTCCGACCGCAGGCCCTTGCGCACGTGGTAGACGCCGATGGCGACGACGACCCCGCCGACGGCGACGACCAGCAGCTGGCCGCCGGGCCAGGCGAGCACGCCGCGCACCGCCCGGGTGTCCGCGGCAGGGTCGCTGCCCCGGCCGAGGGCGACCCGGGCCGCCGAGACGGCGAGGAAGCCGTAGGCCAGCGCCGTCCCGACGGTCTTGACCGCCTGGACGACCGCGCGGCGCCGGCCGGTGCCGGGCGCGGGCAGCCGGCGGTGGTGGCGGAGGACCTCGACGGCCTGCCAGGCGCACAGCCCGGCGAGCCCCGCGGTCAGCAGCCACAGCAACAGCGGACCGACGGGGGAGCCCGCCACCAGCGCCATCGCCCCGCCCTGGTCGACGGCGGCGCCGCGGTCAGGCGGCTGGGACCGTCCGGCCTGCCAGGCCAGCTGCAGCGCCAGCCAGGCGACCAGCAGGTGCAGCAGCGCGTAGCCGACCAGGCCGACCCGGGCCACCGTGCGCAGGGCCGTGCTGTGCGCGGCCCGGTGCGCCAGTGGCGCACCCGCCGTCCGATCCGCCTCGGTCGCCACTCCGCTCGCTCCCCGCTCCGCCGGCCGCGCCCCTGCGGCCACACCTCGCAGGGTGACACGGCTCGCGCCGGGACGCCCGGACGGTGGGGGACACTCTGGAGCGTGGCGAGCGGTGCAGCGATGACGGCGGTGGAGCGGACGAGTCCGGAGCGGGCCCGGCGGGCGTGGCCCCGGTGGCTGGCCGGCGGGGTCGCGCTGCTGGTCGTCGCGGCGGTCGCGGTCTTCTGGGCCGACGGCGGTGCGCGGCTGGTGCTGGGCGTGGCCGGCGCGCTGGTCGCCTGGCGCGGTGGGCAGCTGGCGGCCGAGAGCGGCTCCCGGGCGCAGGGGTGGGCGGTCGCCGCCGCGGGCGTGCTGGCGATCGCGCTCGCCTCCGTCTCCGCGGGGCTGGCGAGCTGGGCGCTGCTCCTCGCCGTCCCGGCCGGACTCCTCGTCGGCGCGCTGACCCTGCTCGGCCGCGGCGGGGCGGTCCGCCGCGGCGGTCAGGCCGCCCTCGTCTGGTGGGCGCTGGTCACCGGCCTCCTGGTGGTCACCGGGCTGGTCGCCGGCTGGGCGCGCGCGGCCGGCGGCGCCACCGTCGTCGGGGCGCTCGGCCTGGGCCTGCTGGGCGTCGTCCTGCTCGTCGGCTCCTCGAGCCTGCGCGCGATCGCCGCCCAGCCGGCGCCCGTCCGGCCCGCGGCCTGCGCGGGGTGCGCCTGTGGCGCCGGGGGCTGCGGCATCCCGCGCTGAGCGTCCGACCCGGCCGGGCGACGCCCGGTCCGGTACCGATTCACCCCCGGCCCGGCGGGGCACCCCTCCGGCCGTGAGCGGACACGTCTTCGTCGTCGGGGCGGACCTCCGGCGGCTGGTGTGCGACGACGTCCTCGTGCCCACCGACCGGTCGCTGCGGGTCACGCCCGAGTGGCGCCGGCTGCTGCCCGACGACCTCGTGGGCAGGGAGGACCGCGACGGCGTCTGCCTCGACCTGGGCTGGGACGGCGACGAGCGGGTGCTCGAGGTGCCCGGCCGTGGCCCCGGCGAGCCCGGGCGGCAGCTGTGGCTGGTGGACACCGTCGACGAGCGCGAGCGCGACCCCGAGGACGCGCTGCGCTGGCTGGTCGACGGCGCCCGGGAGGCGCTGGCCGCCGTCGTCCGGCGGGAGGTGCCGACCCCGGTGCACGGCCGGGCTCGCCGGCTGGTCGCGCTGCCGGCGCTCGGGACCGGCTGGGGCGGGGCGGCCGGGCAGCGCGGCACGCTGCTGCAGCGGCTGCTGCCGGTCCTGCGGGAGGCCGCGGATGCGCACGACGTCGACGTCGCGCTGGTGCTGCGCGGGCCCAGCGACCTGGCCGCGGCGCAACGGGTCCGCCGGGCCGAGGCGGGCAGCTGGGACCTGCCCGGGCACCTGTGGGAGCTGGCCGAGGACCTCGGCGATCGGGCGGCCCGTGGGCAGCTGGCCGTCTTCGTCGGTGCGGGGGTGAGCGCCGCGGCGGGCCTGCCCACCTGGGAGCAGTTGCTCGACGAGCTGGCCGAGCGGTCGGGGCTGGACGACGCACTGCGGGCCGGGCTGTCCCGGCTGCCGGCCCAGGACGCCGCTGCGCTGCTGGCCCGCGAGCTCGGCCGCGAGCAGCTGGAGACCTTCGTCAAGGAGCGGTTCGGGCCCGGGCACTACGCGCTGGCGCACGCGCTGATCGCCGACCTGCCGGTGCAGGAGTTCGTCACCACCAACTACGACCCGCTGGTCGAGCTCGCCGCCGCCGACATCGGCCGTGACCTCGCGGTGCTGCCCTTCGACGAGGCCGCCCCCGGCCGGCCGTGGCTGCTCAAGCTGCACGGCGACGCCGCGCACCCCGAGAGCGTCGTGCTCACCCGGGAGGAGTACCTGCAGTTCGGCGACACCCGCGCGGCCCTGGCCGGGGTGCTGCACTCCCTGCTGCTCACCCGGCACGTGCTCTTCGTCGGCACCTCGATGCAGGACGACGACCTGATCCGCATCGCCCACCAGGTGCGCAGCGCCACCCGGGCCCCCGGCGCGGGGCCCCGGCAGCGCAGCGGCACCGTGCTGGCGCTGCTGGAGGACCCGGCTCGCGCGCGGCTGTGGGAGCAGGACGTGCAGACGGTGGCGATCGCGCCGGCCGGCACCCCACCGGCCGAGGCCGCCCGCCTGCTGGAGGTGTTGCTGGACTGCATCGGCTGCCTGTCCACCCCGCCGACCGGCTACCTGCTCGACCCGGCCTACCGGGGGATGCTCTCCGACGAGGAACGCGCCCTGGCCGAGGCGCTGCAGCAGGTGGAGCGCACGGTGCCCGAGAGGGCGTCGTCGTCGGCGGTCGGCGAGGTCACCGCGCTGCTGCGCCGGCTGGGCTCGCAGGTGTGCACGCCCGGCGAGCCGCCGTCGGACGAGGCCAGCGCCCCGCGCGACGACCGCCTGCAGCAGCAGCGCCCGGGCTGAAAGAGGACCTCTCTGCCCCCC
>DATIMX010000466.1:0-7469 GCA_035474935.1 Geodermatophilus sp.
CCGCTGCGGCTGGTCGAGCGGCCCGTGCCGGAGCCGGGCCCGGGCCAGGTCCGGGTGCGGGTGCTGTGCTGCGGCGTGTGCCGGACCGACCTGCACCTCGCCGAGGGCGACCTGCCGCCCCGGCGGGCCGCGGTGACGCCGGGGCACGAGGTGGTCGGGCGCGTCTCGGCGGTTGGGCCGGGTGCCGGCCGGTTCGCCGTGGGCGACCGGGTGGGGGTGCCCTGGCTGGGGAGCACCG
The DNA here is from genome assembly GCA_035474935.1 of Geodermatophilus sp. Lineage (GTDB taxonomy): Bacteria > Actinomycetota > Actinomycetes > Mycobacteriales > Geodermatophilaceae > Geodermatophilus. The sequence continues at coordinate 239 of DATIMX010000466.1, forward strand.
ACGGCAGCTGCCGGTTCTGCCGGCGCGGCGAGGAGAACCTCTGCACCGCGCCGGTGTTCACCGGCTGGGACGTCGACGGCGGCTACGCCGACGCCTGCCTCGTCGACGAGGCCTTCGCCTACCCGCTGCCGGACGGGCTGGACGACGAGCAGGCCGCGCCGCTGCTGTGCGCCGGGATCATCGGCTACCGGGCCCTGCGGTGCGCCGACGTGCCGCCCGGGGGCCGGCTCGGCGTCTACGGCTTCGGCGGCAGCGCCCACCTCACGGCCCAGGTCGCGCTCGCGCAGGGGCTGCGGGTGCACGTGCGCACCCGCGGCGAGCACAACCGGCGGCTGGCCGAGCAGCTCGGCGTGGACTCGGTGGGGGCGGCGACCGACCTCCCCGAGCCGCTGGACGGCGCGATCCTGTTCGCCCCGGCCGGCGAGCTGGTCCCGGTGGCGCTGCGGGCACTGGACCGCGGCGCCACGCTGGCCGTCGCCGGCATCTGGCTCTCCCGCATCCCGGCGCTGGACTACGCCACCGAGCTGTTCGGCGAGCGTCGGCTGCGCAGCGTCACGGCCAACACCCGCCGCGACGGCGAGGAGTTCCTCCGGCTGGCGAGTCGCCTGGGCGTCCGTGCCACCACCGTCGCCTACCCCATGGACGACGCCCCGCGGGCGCTGTCGGACCTGGCCCACGGACGGTTCGGTGGCGCGGCGGTCCTGCACACCTGAACCTCGGTGACCGGCCGGGGCGGGCCCGGCGTCTGCCACCATGCGCCCGTGGACCTCGAGGAGACGATGCTGCCCGGCGTCGGTGTCCGGTACCGGCTGCGGACCCGCTCCGGCGAGGTCCTCGCCATCGTCCTCGACCGGGAGGGCACGGCCGAGATCGCCGTCTACGACCGGCGCGACCCCGACCGGGCGCGTGGCGTGCTGCGGCTCGAGCCCGACGAGGTCGACGCCGTGGCGGAGGTGCTCGGGGCTCCCCGGCTGACGCAGCGTTTCGCAGACCTGTCCCGCGAGGTCCCGGGGCTGGAGTCGGGACGGTTCCGGATCCGCGAGGGCTCGCGCTTCGCCGGCCGTCCGCTGGGCGACACGCGGGCACGCACGCTGACCGGCTGCTCCATCGTGGCGATCGTGCGGGACGCCGACGTCGTCCCGTCCCCGGGGCCGGATGACCTGCTGCGCCCGGGGGACGTCGTCGTCGCCATCGGGTCGGTGCGCGGGCTGGCGGACCTGGAACGGCACCTGGACGAGCCCGCGTAGGGGCACCGGTGGACCACGTCGCCCAGCTGCTGCTCGAACTGGGTCTGCTGTTCTGCGGGCTGTCCCTCATCGGTCTGCTGGCCCGCCGGCTGGGCCTGTCGTCCGTGCCGTTCGTCCTGCTGTCCGCGCTCGCGCTGGGGGAGGGCGGCATCGCTGCGCTGACCACCTCGGAGCCGTTCATCGAGGCGGCCGCGGAGGTCGGCGTGGTCCTGCTGCTGCTGGCCCTCGGCCTGGAGTTCACCGCCGACGAGCTGTTCGCCTCGCTGCGGCACCACGGCTCATCCGGACTGGTGGACCTGCTGCTGAACGCACCGCCGGGCTTCGTGGCGGGGCTGCTGCTCGGGCTGCCGTGGCAGGGCGCGCTGGCTCTGGCCGGGGTCACCTGGATCTCCTCGTCGGGCATCGTCGCCCGGCTGCTCGGCGACCTCGGGAGGCTGGCCAACCGGGAGACCCCCGCGGTGCTGTCCGTGCTGGTCCTGGAGGACCTGGCGATGGCGCTGTTCCTCCCGCTGCTGGTCGTCGCGCTCGCCGGTGGTGGCCCGATGACGGCCGTGGCGGGCATCGCGCTGGCGGCGGGCGCCGTCGGGCTGGCGCTGCTGGCGGCCCAGCGGCAGGGCCACCGGCTCGGCCGGCTCCTGGCCTCGGACGACGACGAGCAGGTGCTGCTGCGCCTGATGGGGCTGACCCTGCTGGTGGCCGGGCTCGCCCAGGCGGCGGGGGCGTCGGCCGCGGTGGGGGCGTTCCTGGTCGGGCTGGCGCTGCCCACCGCGGTCGCCGACCGGGCGCGGGCGGTCCTGGGGCCGCTGCGCGACCTGTTCGCGGCGATCTTCTTCGTCGCCTTCGGGCTGTCCACCGACCCGGGCGCGGTGCTGCCCGTGCTGCCCGCCGTCCTGCTGCTGGCGCTCGTGACCGCCGGGACCAAGGTCGCCACCGGCTGGTTCGCCGCCCGGCGGGACGGGGTGGCCGTGCCCGGCCGGCTGCGCGCCGGGACGGCCCTGGTGGCCCGCGGCGAGTTCTCCGTCGTCATCGCCGGCCTGGCGGTGACCGCGGGGGTGCCGGAGCTCGGGCCGCTGGCCACCGGCTACGTGCTGGTCCTCGCCGTGGCCGGTCCGGTGCTCACCCGCCTCGCCGAGCCACGTGCCCAGCGCGCCGGCCCGCGACCGCCGGCTCCCGGGCGGACGGTCGCCTGACCCCGGTGGTCACGGCAGCGGTCGGTCAGGCGCGGCCGAGGTCGTCGGTGCGGGCCGTGGACGGACCCCGCCGGGCGGCCGCGGACCGCGCCACGGCCTCGGCCTCGCGGAACACCCGCAGGACGTTGCCGCCGACCAGCCGGGTGCACTCGTCCCGGCTCCACCCCCGGTCGAGGAGCTCGGCGACCAGCGCGGGGTAGCACGAGACGTCCTCCAGCCCGTCCGGCAGGTCCTCCACGCCGTCGAAGTCCCCGCCGAGGCCGACGTGGTCGACGCCGGCCACCCGCCGCACGTGCTCGACGTGGTCGGCGACCTGGGCGAGCGTCGCGCGGGGACGGGGGTGGTCGGCGAGGTACTCGCTCGCCACCTCGGCCCGCACGCCGGCGTCCCTCGGGTCGAGCCCGCGGCGCTCCATCTCGGCCCGCAGGCCGAGCGCCCACGCGCGGCACCCCGGCGACACGAAGTCCGACACGAACGTCACCATGCACACGCCGCCGTTGGCGGCCAGCCCGCGGAGCAGGTCGTCGGGGACGTTGCGCGGGTGGTCGCACACCGCGCGGGCGCCGGAGTGCGAGCAGACGACCGGCGCCTCCGTGACCCGGAGCGCGTCGCGGGCGGTGCTGTCGGCCACGTGGGACAGATCGACCAGCATGCCGAGCCGGTTCATCTCCCGGACCACCTCCTCGCCGAACGCGCTGAGCCCGCCCGCGGCGGGGACGTCGGTCGCCGAGTCGGCCCAGGGGACGTTGACGTTGTGCGTCAGCGTCAGGTAGCGGACGCCGAGCCGGTGCAGCATGCGGAGGACGCCCAGCGAACCGGCGATGGAGTGGCCGCCCTCGGCGCCCAGCAGCGAGGCGATCCGCCCGCGGGCGAAGGCGCTCTCGACGTCGTCGGCGGTCAGCGCCAGCTCCAGGTCGTCCGGGTGCCGGTCGATCATCCGGTGGACGAGGTCGACCTGTTCGAGGGTCGTCGCGACCGCCGCCTCGCCCTGCAGCGCACCGGGCACGTAGACCGACCAGAACTGGGCGCCGACCCCACCCCGCCGCAGCCGCGGGAGGTCGGTGTGCGTGCCCGTCACCGGGGCCGCGAGGTCCAGCCGGCGCAGGTCGAGACCGGACCCCTCGCGGATCCTCCACGCGAGGTCGTTGTGGCCGTCGACCAGCGGGTGGGAGCGCAGCAGGTCGCGCGCCGTGGTCAGCGCGGCGGCGGGTCCACTCCCCATCCGATCCTCCGGGGGACGTGCCTACAGCCCGAGGGCCTGGCGGACGGACGGCGCGTGCCGGCGGGAGACCGGGACGGTCTCGTGGACGCGGGTGTCGGTGGCGAGGAACAGCGCCCCCTTGAAGCCCGGCTCGATCTCCCTCACCCGGCCCAGGTTGACGAGGAAGCGGCGGTGGACCCGGAGGAACCCCTTGTCCACGAGGTCCTGTTCGAGGCGGTCCAGACCCCGGGCGGCGGCCAGGAGCCGTCCCTGGTCGCTGACGAGCCAGACGTTGTTGTGGTCGGCCTCGGCGAACCGGATCTCGCGCGGGTCGAGCAGCACCCACCGGTCCTCCCGCAGGGCGACGACCCGGCTGGGCAGGGGGTGGCGGGGACGCGGGAGGGTGGGGCCGGGACCGCCTGGGAGGGCCCCGGCGCCGGATCCCCCGTCCTCGGGTCCGTCGACGTCGGGCCCGTCGGCGGAGCCGAGGGCCAGCAGCGCGCCGATCACCTGCGTGCCGGCGAGCACCGGGCGGACGGCGACCTGGAGGGCCGTCCCCAGGAAGGGCACGTAGACCCGCGTCGACCCCCGCCAGCCGGGGTCCTGCCGGGCCCGTTCGGTGACCCAGCGGACCAGCTCGGGCACCCCGGGCACCTGCGGGGTCCACCGCTGTGCCGGGGCGTACGCCGGGGTGTCCGCGGGGGTGCCGACCAGGACGGCGGCCCCGCTGTTGGCCAGCACGACCTTCCCGGCCGTGTCCACGGCGGCCAGCGGCGTCGCGCAGGGCAGGCGGGCGTCGGCCACGGCGGCGGCCAGCAGGGTGCCGGTGTGCCGCGCCCGCTGACGCAGCTTGGCCTCGGTGGCCGCGGCGACCCCGCTCAGCCACGGCACCACGGCATCGGGCGGCGGCGTCCGCCAGCAGGAGACGGTGAGCACGGCGAGCGGCTCGTGCGTGACGACGTCGCGCACCGCGACGCCGGCACACGTCCACGGGTCGAAGCTGCGGCACCAGTGCTCCGGGCCCCGGACCAGGACCGGGCGCTGGCTCTCCAGCGGGGTCCCCAGGCCGTTGGTGCCGCTGGTCCGTTCCGCCCAGACCGACCAGGCGGCGAGGTTGCTGTCCGCGGCGAGGCGGAGCATCCGCCGGCTGCCCCAGGAGGCGAGGACGCGGCCGTCGCAGTCGGCCACGGTGACCAGGCCGTCGAGGCCGTCGACCTCCCCGGCGGCGCAGGCCGCCGAGCCTCCGAGCTCGGCGAACACCACGTCGTGCCCCATCGAGTGCGCGCTGCCCTCGGCCGCGGCCGGCGCCCGCTCCAGCTCGGGGTCGACCTCGTACTCCTCGCGGCACCGGTACCAGGACACGAGGATCTCGGAGCGGACCCCGTGGACGGTGTCCGCTCCGGCGGCGAAGCGCTCCCGGGCGGTGGCGATCCGCCTCAGGTCGTCGTCGGAGAGCGCAGCTCCGCTCGTCACCGGGGGTGCGCCGTTCGTCCTGCCTTTCGCGCCGTTCATCCCGATCCCCTTGGGCTGTGGGGGGAAGCGTCCCACGCTCGGGCCGCGGTCGAGGAGCAGCAGGCTATCGGGCCCGGCACGGTTCCAGGACGCAGACGGCAGCCGGAGGGGGGTGGGCGGCCATGCGGGCGGTGGTCTACCGGAGGCCCTTCGAGGTCGCGGTCGAGGAGGTCCCCGACCCCCGGATCGAGCAGCCGAACGACGCGATCGTGCGGATCACGTCCACGTGCATCTGCGGCGCCGACCTGTACGTGTACGAGGGGCGGACGGGCGCCGAGCCGGGCACCGTGGTCGGCCACGAGACGCTCGGCGTCGTGGAGGAGGTCGGCGCCGGCGTCACCGCCCTGGAACAGGGCGACCGCGTCGTGGTGCCCTTCGCCGTGGCCTGCGGCTTCTGCAGGAACTGCCGGGCGGGCTCCACCGGCTCCTGCCTCACGGTCGCCCCGGCCGGCCGTGCGGGCAGCCCGTACGGCGTCGCGCCGGCCCCGCGTGCCGGCGGCCAGGCGGAGTACCTGCGGGTCCCCTTCGCGGACGCCAACTGCCTGCCCCTGCCGGCCGGCACCGACCACGAGTCCGACTACGTCCTGCTCTCCGACACCTTCCCCACCGGCTACCACGGCTGCCGCCTCGCGGGCCTCTCGCCCGGTGGGACCGTCGCGGTCTACGGCGCCGGGCCGCTGGGACTGATGGCCGCGTACTCCGCGCTGCTCTGCGGCGCGTCCCGCGTCTTCGTCGTCGACCGCGTACCCGAGCGACTCGCCAGGGCAGGGGACATCGGTGCCGTCGCCGTGGACTCCTCGGCCGGCGACCCGGTCCAGCAGATCGCGGACCTGACCGGCGGTGAGGGCACCGACACGGGCGTGGACGCCGTCGGGTTCCCGTTCCCCACCGAGACCGGTGAGGGCGGGGAGCCCGCGGCGGTGCTGGACCAGCTCGTGCGCACGGTGCGGCCCACCGGCGGGCTCGGCGTCCTCAGCCCGTGCGTGCGCCGCGGACCGGACGGCGTCGCCGGGGACGCCGGGCCCGGCACGCTGCCCGTCACCATCCACACGCTGGTCGAGAAGGGCCTGCACCTGGGCGCCGGGCGGGCGGACGTCCGGCGCTACGACCGGCAGCTGCGCGACCTGATCACCGACGGCCGGGCCAGGCCCAGCTTCGTCGTGTCCCACGAGCTGCCGCTCGACGAGGCGCCGGACGCCTACCGGGCCGTCGACCGCCGCGCCGACGGCTACACCAAGGTCGTGCTCAGACCCGATGCCGCCTGATCGCCGTGCGGCCCGCAGCAGCCAGAGGGGAGGAGGTGCCATGGCCACCCAGGCGCCGACCGCGCGGGGGACGGCGGGACGTCGTCCGGGGGCCTGGCCGTGACCGTCGACAGCACGGCAGGCACCCCATCAGTCCGCTCCCACAGGACACACCGCACCAGGAGGGAAGGTCGATGACGACCACCGCATCGGAGCGATCCGCGGCGCTGCACGAACTCGGGTTGGACGGGCAGAACCAGGCGACGATCGGCCGGCTGCTGGCCACCGGCAACATCGCGCGCGCCGAGGAGGGCGCCGACGGCCGGATGCGCGCGCGGATCCGGATCGTGCCCGACCAGCTGATCTGGGACCCCTCGGTCCTCGTCCTGCCCCATGGCGGGCACCTGGACATCGAGTTCGTCAACGACGACCAGAACACGCACTGCGCGCTCGTGCCGAGCAACGGCGACAGCAAGTGGATGTGGTTGCCGAACTACTCGCGCGGGACCATGTCCGTCACCCTCGACGGCCCTGGTTACTACTGGTTCAGCTCCAACATCGGCAACGACGAGGGCCGGGGGCTGATCGGGGCGATCGTCGTCATGGGCGACGTCCCGGAGTCCGCCCGCCTCGACCGCCCGAAGCAGCCCCGACCGTAGACAGGACTGGGTCAATGACCGACATCCGTGACAGGACCGACATCGAGTACCGCGAGGCCCCGCCGGCCGTCGACTTCGGGTCCCTGACCACCGCGGTCGGGACCGCGCCGCCGGTGGTCCAGGACGTCACGTACGAACGCATCCTCGACGCCCGCTCGGAGCCGCAGAACTGGCTCAC
>DATIMX010000467.1:0-8933 GCA_035474935.1 Geodermatophilus sp.
AGGTCGCCGGCAAGCCGATGCTGCACGCCGCCCGCGCCACCGCGGTGAAGACGCTCGTCATCCTCGACGAGGTCCACCACGCCGGTGACGGCCTCTCCTGGGGCGAGGCCGCGGAAGAGGCCTTCGGGTTCACCGCCCGCCGGCTCTGCCTCACCGGGACGCCGTTCCGCACCAAGCCCGACGAGCGCATCCCCTTCGTGCGCTACGAGGAGGACGGCTTCGAGGGCGACGACGGCGAGGGCGGCATGGGCCTGGTCAGCCGCGCCGACTACACCTACGGCTACAAGGAGGCGCTGGCCGACAACGTCGTCCGCCCGGTCGTGTTCGCCGCCTACACCGGGACGTCACGCTGGCGGAACTCCGCCGGCGAGGTGGTCGCCGCCTCGCTGTCCGAGGCCGGCACCCGCTCGGTGGAGATGCAGGCCTGGCGCACCGCGCTGGACCCCAAGGGCCAGTGGGTGCCGCACGTCATCGCGGCCATGGACGACCGGATCACCCACCTGCGCGAGGAGGGCGGCATGCCCGACGCCGCCGGGCTGATCCTCGCCAGCGACCAGGACGACGCCCGCGCCTACGCCAAGATCGTCCGCCGGGTGACCGGCAAGGCGCCCGAGCTGATCCTCTCCGACGACCCCAAGGCGTCGAAGAAGATCGAGCGCTTCGCCACCGGCTCGGCCCGGATCGCCGTCTGCGTGCGGATGATCTCCGAGGGCGTCGACGTCCCGCGGGCCGCCGTCCTGGCGTGGATGACCTCCTACCGGACGCCGCTGTTCTTCGCCCAGGCGGTCGGCCGCGTCGTCCGCGCCCGGGCCGCGCACGAGTCGGCGACGGTGTTCCTCCCCGCCGTGCGGCCGTTGCTCGGCCTGGCCGCCTCCATGGAGCAGGAACGCAACCACGTCATGCCGCCGCCCAAGGCGCAGGACCCGGAGGCGCTGGACCTCGACCCGCTGCCGGCCAAGGAACGCGAGCCGGTCACCATGAAGCAGTTCGAGGCGCTGGAGGCCGACGCCCGGTTCGCCCACGTCCTGCACGGCGGCACCGCGCACACCGGAGAGGGCCGCCCGGCCGCGGGGCGGGCGGGGGACGACATGGCCGCCGAGGAGGAGGACTTCCTCGGCATCCCCGGCCTGCTCACCGCCGAACAGACGGCGTCGCTGCTGGCCAAGCGGGACGACGAACTGCGGCTGCGGATCGCCCAGCGAGCCCACCACGACGACGACACCGGCGAGCTGCCGATCGTCGAGGACCACCCCGACGAGGACGACGCCGGCCGCTCCTGGCGCGACGCCGCCGAGCTGCGCCGGGAGGTCAACCGGCTGGTCGCCCGGGTCGCGGCCAAGACCTCCAGGCCGCACGGGGTGGTGCACACCGAGCTGCGCAAGGCCGTCCCCGGGCCGCCGTCGGCCTCGGCCTCGGTCGACGTGCTCCGCGCCCGCCGGGAACGCCTCCGCACGATGTTGTGAGCGGGATTGCCGGGATCGCCGGCTCCCGTCGAGTGGGCAGTTGCGGTCGCCGGATCCGGCGTGTCGACGACCGCAACTGCGCACTCGGGCGCAGAGGGCCGCCGCAACCCGGCTCGAGCCGGCCGCCCGGGACGGCTCCCCGGCCAGGCAGGCCCGGGAGGTCAGCCCGGAGGGGGGGTGAGCAACCCGCGGGCGGCGGCGAGGGCCACGGCCTCGGTGCGCCCGCCCGCGCCGAGCTTGGCCAGGATCCGGCTGACGTGCACGCTCGCGGTCTTCTCGCTCATGTACAGCTCCGCGCCGATCTGCCGGTTGGTGCGGCCCTGGGCCAGCAGCCGCAGCACCTCGGCCTCCCGCGGGGTGAGGACCGCCGCCGCGTCCGGCACCCGCCCGACCCCTGGCAGGTCGAGCCGCCCCCGCCGGGCCAGGGCCGTGACTGCCGACCGCAGCGGCGCCGCGCCGAGCCGGGCGGCGACCTCCGCGGCGGCGCGCAGCTCCTCGGCCGCGGCGGCCCGGTCGTCGGCGGCCAGCAGCACCTCGGCCAGCCGCCACCGCGATCGGCCCTGCTCGTAGACGTGCCCGTAGCCGAAGGCGTCGACCGCGGCCCGCCACAGCGCCGGCTCCGCCCGGCCGGCGAGCCGGGCGGCCTCGGCCTCGACCCGGGCCTGCCAGGCCCCCGCCTCCACCCCGAACGGCCCGATGTCGCGCAGGTGGTCCTCGACCGCCGCGCGGGCCTCGGCGACCAGCTCCTCCCCCGCCTCGACCCAGCGCCGCGCCGCCGCCTCGTCGCCCTGCAGCCGGGCGGCCGCCGCGGCGTCCCCGACCGGGGCCAGTGCGGTCGCGACCAGCCGGAGCACGGCGAGCCGGTCGACGTCCCAGTGCGTCCGCACCTGCTGCACCGCTGCGCGCGCCCGCTGCACGGCGGTCCCCGCGTCGCCGGCCCAGGCGGCCAGGTCGACCTCCGCCCCGGCCGTCGCCAGCAGCAGCAGGACGTGCGCGTCCAGCCGCTCGGTCAGCCCGCGGGCCCAGACCACCCGCTCGGCGGCCGACGGGTCCCCGCGGCCGACCTGCACCAGCAGCCCGGCGGCGCGCACGTGCGCGGCCATCTCCGGCACGCGCGCCAGCCGGTCGGCCAGCGCCAGGCTGCCGTCCCAGTCGCCGGACACGTAGCGGGCCGACACGCCCAGGTGGCGCAGCTCGGCGCCGTAGAACGACCACTCGACGCCGAGCTCGGCCGCGCGGTCCAGCGCCTCGTCGACCCAGCGCAGCGTCGCGGCGACGTCCCCGGCCTCGTAGGGAACGACGGCGAGGTTGAACAGCACCCGCAGCTCGACGTCGGGGTCACCCGACCGCCGGGCCCGCACGAGGGCCTCCTCCAGCCGGCCGGTGAGGTCGCTGCCGCCGCGCATCCGGGCCAGCGAGACCGCGGTGGCGGCCCACGCGCTGTCCAGGCCGAGGGCGTCGGCGGCGGCCAGCGCCTCGTCGGCCGCCGCCTCGGCCTCCGCCCGGCGGCCCAGGGACCAGCTGGTGCGCGCGTGGGTGGCCGCCGCCCAGGTGCGCACCGGGGACGGCGGGTCGGCGGGTACCAGCGCCATGGCGCGGCTGCTCTCCCGGTGGGCCGCCGCCTGGTCCTCGATCCGGCCCAGCGCCTGGGCCAGCCGGTAGTGCACCCGCGCCCGCTCGACCGGGTCGCCGTCCGGGCCGAGCAGGTCCAGCGCGGCGCGGATCAGCGCCACCGCCCGCTGCGGCTCCCCCGCGGTGCGGGCCGCGGCCGCGCTGTCGAGCAGCAGGGTCGGCTGGTCGCGCCCGGCCCGGGCGGCGGCGTCGGGCACGGCCGGCCACAGCGCCAGCGCCGTCTCCAGGTGCTGCAGCTGCTCGGCGGGCGCCCCCGCGCGGCACGCCTCGGCGGCCGCCTCCAGCGACGCGGACAGCGCGCCGGCGAGGTCGTTGCTGGCGCGGGCGTGGTGGGCCAGTTCCGCGGCGGTGCCGGCCCCCGGCGTGGCGGCGAGGTGGGCGGCGGTGGTGGCGTGCAGCCGGACCCGCTCACCGGGCAGCAGGTCGGCCAGGACGGCCTCGCGCAGCAGGGCGTGCCGGAAGCGGTAGCGGCCGCCGTCGGAGACCACGAGCAGGTGGTGGTGCACCGCCTCGGCGAGGGCGGCCTCCAGGTCGGCCGGGGGCAGCCCGCTGACGGCGGCGACCAGGTCGTGGCGCACCTGCCGGCCGGCGACGGCGGCCACCCGCAGCACCTGCTGGGCCGCCTCGCCGAGCTGCTCCACCCGGGCCAGCAGCACGTCGGTCAGCCCGAGCGGCAGCGTCTCGCCGGCCAGCCCGGCGGCGAGCAGCTCCTCGGCGTAGAAGGCGTTGCCCTCGGCGCGGGCGACGACGTCCTCGACCGTGCGGTCGGGCACGCCGGCGGCCAGGCCGCGCACCAGCGCGCCGACGGCGGCGTCGGGGAGCGGCGCGAGCTCCAGCCGCTCGACCACGGGCAGCCGCACCAGCTCGGCGAGCAGCGGGCGCAGCGGGTGGCGGCGGTGCAGGTCGTCGGAGCGGTAGGAGGCGACGAGCGCGATCGGCTCCTCGCCCAGCCGGGCGAGCAGGTAGCGCAGCAGGTCGCGGCTGGAGCGGTCGGCCCAGTGCAGGTCCTCGAGGACGACGAGCAGCGGCGTCTCCGCGGCCAGCTCGCCCAGCAGCGCCGCGACCGACTCGAACAGCTGCAGCCGCCCCCCGTCCGCGACGGGACGGCGGACCAGCGGGCGGCCGAGGTCGGCGGCGTCCCCCGCCGGCAGCTCGGAGACCGCGGGGGCGCCCCGGCCCGACAGCAGCTCCGGCAGCCCGGGCTGCCCGGAACCCCCCGCCACCGGGCGCAGCAGGTCGACGAACGGCAGGTAGGGCAGCCCGACGTCGCCGAGGTCGACGCAGTGCCCGGTGAGCACCCGCAGCCCCCGCTCGGCGGCGCGCGCGGCGAGCTCGTCGAGCAGCCGGGTCTTGCCGACGCCGGCGTCCCCGGCGAGCAGCACGGCCCCGGCACGGCCCTCGAGGGCGCGGTCGACCGTGCTCAGCAGGCGGGCGAGCTCCGCGTCCCGGCCCACCAGCGGTCGGTCGTCGTCCCACTGCGCCACGACGCCGATCGTGGCAGAGCCCGCCGACGGGACCGGCGTACCGGGCGAGGTGGCCCCCGTGCGGGGCCCGCCGCCGGCCCCGTCCAGGGCACCGTCCCGAGCCTGCCAGGGGTGGGGAGGACGGGGTCCTTCCATGCGGGGGGCAGGGGGGTCCTCTCTCAGCGCGCCCGCCGGGACCAGCGGGTGGTCCAGGGGTTTCGCCGGGTGCGGGTGCCGCGGCCGATCTGCTGCAGCAGCTCCCGTCGGTAGGCCAGCTCGGCCTCGAGTCCGGGGTTGGGGTAGGTGGGCACGACCGTCTCCTGTCGTCATCGGGATCGACGACGACGACGGTCGTGCTGAGGGGCGGCCCCCGGCATCGGTCGGTCGGGCAGACCTGTGGCCCCTCAGGTCGGCTGAGGCCCCTCAGCCGGGCCTCAGCGCAGCTCGGTGCCCTTGGTCTCCTTCAGCGTGAGGATGACGGCGAACGCGACGGCCGCGGCGATCGCCACGTACCAGAAGAACCACAGCGGGTGGCCGGCCTCGGAGAGCGCCGTGATGACCAGCGGGGCGGTGCCGCCGAACAGGGCGACCGTGAGGTTGTACCAGGCCCCGATGCCGGTGGCCCGCAGCTCCGTCGGGAACAGCTCGCTCATGACGGCCGGCGCGATGGAGGCCAGCAGCGCGTAGAGCCCGAGCCCCGTGCAGAAGACGACGATCAGCGAGAGCAGGTTGTCCCGGACGAGGAATGACAGCGGCACGATGAGCAGCGCGTACCCGCCGGACCAGACGAGCATCTGCGGCTTGCGGCCGAACCGGTCCGACAGTGCCCCGAACGGGTAGCAGAGGGCCACGAACAGGGCCGTGCCGATGGAGAGCGCGAGGAACACGTCGTTGTCGTCAGCGCCCCGGAACTTGATCGCGAACGGCGTCAGGGCGCTGAAGAACGTGTAGTACGACAGGGTCGACAGCAGGGTGAACGCACAGAGCTGCACGACGGCCTTCGGGTGGTACTTGATCGTCTGCAGCAGCGGGTGCTTGGTCGCCCGCGCCTTCTCCGCGCTCTCCTCGAACTGCTCGGTCTCGACCAGCGACCGGCGCAGCCACATGCCGATCAGGCCGAGCAGGCCGCCGATGAAGAACGCGATCCGCCAGCCGTAGGAGTTCAGCTGGTCCTCGTCGAGCACCCGGGTCAGGAGGACGCCGAGCAGCGAGGCGGCCAGCAGCGCCGACCCCGTGGAGACGTAGAAGAACGACGAGTAGCGGCCGCGGTGGGCCGGCGGGGCGATCTCGCCGAGGTAGGCCGACGCGTTGGACACCTCGCCGCCCAGCGACATCCCCTGCGCGATGCGCGCCAGCAGCAGCAGGACCGGGGCCAGCCAGCCCACCTGCTCGTAGGTGGGCAGGATGGCGATGACCATCGAGCCGCCGGCCATGAGCAGGATCGTCAGCAGCATCCCGGCCTTGCGGCCCCGCAGGTCGGCGAACCGGCCCAGCAGGATGCCGCCCAGCGGCCGGAAGAAGAACGCCAGCGCGTAGGTCGACGTCGCCCCGATCAGGGCGAGCGCCTCGTTCTCGGCGGGGAAGAACTGGCCGGCGAAGTAGACGACGAAGGTGGCGTACACCGTCCAGTCGAACCACTCGACGGCGTTGCCGATGCTGGCGGAGATGAGCGTCTTGACCGGCAGCCTGTGCCGCTCGTCGGTCGTCGTGCCTGCACCCTGGTGGACCGTGTCGGCCATGGGAACTCCCCAACGTCGCCCGGGATGTGGACTCGGATCGACCGTAAGGGCGACACTCCAGGACGGCACGCCGAAGCGGCAGGAGGGGTCCGGACCGGGCGACGGCCGCCTCGCGGCGAGAAGCACAACGCGGCTCCAGCCCCCGACCGAGGTCGAGGCGGTAGTCCGCGAAGGCGTAACCAAATTGGCACCCGGGGGCACGATGCACCCGGCCCGGACGCTCCCCACGCTACCCCCGGGGCCGCCCGCTCACACGGCCCGGGGCGAGTGACTTCGACTCTCGGGACCGCGTGCCAGACTCCGCCCGTGGCCCACCTGACCGACGCCGAGGCGCGGGTGCTGTCCGCCGTCGACGAGGCCTGGGCGGTCTCCCGGCTGCGGGAGCTCGTGGCCGTCCCCTCGGTCGGCGGCACCCCGGCGGAGTGCGAGGTGCAGCACCTGGTCGGCGACTGGCTGGAGGAGCTCGGCTGTGCCGTCGACCGCTGGCCGATCGACCTCGCCGCGGCGGCGACGGCGCCGGATGCACCCGGCCAGGAGGTCGAGCGCAGCGAGGCGTGGGGCGTGGTCGGCACCGCGCCGGCGGCCGAGGACGGGACACCGGCGCTGGTCTTCTCCGGCCACACCGACGTCGTCCCGCCCGGGGACCGCGCACTGTGGCCCGGCGACCCGTTCGACCCCCGCGTCGCCGACGGCGCGGTGCACGGCCGCGGCTCCTGCGACATGAAGGCCGGGGTGGTCGCCGCCCTCGCCGCGCTGGCCGCCGTCCGGGCGGCGGGGGTGCGGCTGGCCCGACCGGTCGCGGTGCACGCCGTCGTCGGCGAGGAGGACGGCGGGCTCGGCGCCTGGGCGACCCTGCGGCGCGGGCACCGCGGCGAGGTGTGCGTCATCCCCGAGCCGACCGCCGGCGCCGTGGTGACCGCCAACGCCGGTGCGCTCACCTTCCGGCTCGAGGTCCCGGGGCACGCCGCGCACGCGGCCCACCGGGACCGCGGGGTGAGCGCGGTCGAGAAGTTCGCCGAGGTGCACGCCGGGCTGCGCGCGTTCGAGGCCGAGCGGCAGCAGGGCGCCGACCCGCGCTTCGGCGACGCGCCCTACCCGTACGGCATCAACATCGGGCGGGTGCGGGCCGGCGACTGGGCCAGCTCGGTGCCCGACCTGCTGGTCGCCGACGGCCGCTACGGCGTCCGGCTCGGCGAGGACGTCGCCGCGGCGCGGGCGGCCCTCGAGGTCCGGCTGGCCGAGCTGTGCGCCGCCGACCCCTGGCTGGCCGGGCACCCCGTGCGCCTGACCTGGACCGGTGGTGCCTTCGCCAGCGGCTCGCTGCCGCAGGGGCACCCGCTGCTGCCCGCCGTCCAGCGCGCGGTCGCCGACACCGGCGCCGGGGTGCCGCCCGAGCGGGCCATCCCGGCCGGCAGCGACCTGCGGCTCTACGCCGCGGCCGGAGTGCCGACGCTGCACCACGGCCCCGGCGACCTGCACCTGGCGCACGGTCCGCTGGAGCGCGTGCCGGTCGACGAGCTGGTCACCGCGGCACGTGCCTTCGCGCTGCTGACCCTGCGCACCTGCGGGGTGACATGACACTCGTCGGGTTCGAGGCGTGGGCGCGGCTCGCCGGGGACTCCCCCACCTCCCGCACCGAGTGGGCGGCCGTCGTCGCCGCGTGGGGCGAGCCGCACCGCCGCTACCACGACCTCCGGCACCTGGCGGCCGTCCTCGGGCTGGTCGGGGAGCTGGCCGGCGCCGCGACCGACCCCGACGCGGTGCGGCTGGCCGCCTGGTACCACGACGTGGTCTACGACCCCCGCCGCGGCGACAACGAGCAGGTCAGCGCCGAGCGGGCGCGCGCCGGCCTGCGCGGGCTGGTGCCGCCGGAGCGGGCCGAGGAGGTCGCCCGGCTGGTGCTGCTGACCGCCGGGCACGACCCGGCTCCGGACGACGCGAACGGCGCCGTGCTCTGCGACGCCGACCTCGCGGTGCTCGCCGGACCGCCCGAGGCCTACGCCGCCTACGCCTCCGCGGTGCGCGAGGAGTACGGGCACCTCTCCGACGCCGAGTTCACCGCCGGGCGCACCGCCGTCCTGGAGCACCTGCTGGCGCTGCCGGCGCTGTACCGGCTGCCGGCCGTCGCCGCCGAGTGGACGCCGCGGGCGCGGGCCAACCTCGCCGCCGAGCTCAGCCTGCTACGGCGCCGCGCCTCTTCTTGAGCCGCAGCCCCGCCCCCATCAGCCGGGCGAGCAGCTCCCGCCCGCCGACCGGCTCGGCGCCGGCGGCCACCGCCACGTCGTAGAGCTCGTCGGGGACGTCGTAGTGGTCGCCCTGGAACGCCCGCCGCGGGATGCCCAGCTCCGTGGCGACGAAGGCGTGCAGCTCGTCGTAGGAGACGTCGCTGACCAGGTGCGACCAGCGCCGTCCGCGCCACGGCCACACCGGGGGGTCGATCAGCACCGCCACGGCGACAGTCTGCCCGCACCGTTACCGTCCTGCGGGTGAGCGAGGAGATCCGCTGGGGCGTCGTCGGGCCGGGCCGCATCGCCGAGAACGTGATGGCGGACTTCGCGCACGTGCCGGGCGCCCGGCCGGTCGCGGTCGCCTCCCGGTCGGCACAGCGCGCGGCGGCGTTCGCCGAGCGGCACGGG
>DATIMX010000468.1:0-2043 GCA_035474935.1 Geodermatophilus sp.
CGCCGAGCACCGCGCCCTCGGACGGGCGGTGCTCGGCGAGTCGGCCGTCGGGCATGAGGTGGTGCACGGGCACGCCGCGGCCGAGGACGGCGACGTCGGCGACGAGCCGCCGGTGGCAGCGCCACCACACGCTCTCGCTGCACATCACCGCCACGGTCGCCGCCGCCGACTCGGCCAGCACCTCGTCGAGCGCCGCCGCGAACTCCGGCGTCCGGGTGTGCGCGGCATAGGCGGCGAACTGGGCGACCGTCCACCAGCCGTCGGCGACCGGCTCGTCGGGCGGGAGCCGGCGGCGCCCGCCCAGCCGCGCGTCCCACCGGTAGCCGACGCCGGCGGCGGGCAGCCAGCGCTCGAGCGCCTCCTGCCGGACGTCGGGGTTGCTGCGACTGCCCGGGAACCGGCGGACGTCGACGACCAGCCCGACCCCCGCCCCGGTCAGCCGGGCGCCCAGGCGGGTGCGGTCGTCGGGGCCGTGGCCGACGGTGAGCAGGGGCACCCTGCCTGCCTACCCCGCGCGCGGTCAGCCGGGTCGGCGGGCGAGGCCGAGCACGTGTGGCGTGGCCGGGAGGGTGAGGCGGGAGTCGGGGAACCGCAGCCGGCGCAGGGCCGTGACCTCGAACCCGGCCCTCTCGATCGAGCCGACCGGATCGACGGCGGTGTGGCAGCCCCCGGCCAGCAGCGGCCACAGGGTCGCGTCGGCGAGGCGCTGCACTGCGCGCACCCGCCGGGTCGGGCCGAGGCCGTGCTCGAGGAAGGCCAGGGTCCCCCCGGGACGCAGCACGCGGGTCACCTCGGCGAGCGCCCGGTCGCGGTCGGGCAGCGAGCACAGCGCCAGGCAGAGCACGGCGGCATCGGCACCGCCGTCCGGCAGGGGTAGCGCCTCGGCGGTGCCGGCGGCGACGGTGACCGGCACGGGTGCCGCCCCAGCCGCCCGGGTGGCGAGGCTGCGGAGGTGCGGTTCGGGCTCGACCGCGGTCACCCCGGTCACCGCGGCCGGGTAGCGGACGAAGTTGCGGCCGTTGCCGCAGCCGACCTCCACCACCGACCCGGACAGCGGCGCGAGCAGCTCGGTGCGCAGTGCGCCGAGGCCCTCGGCGTCCATCCCCTCGCTGATGCGGGCGTACAGGCGGCTGAACACCGGGCGGGGACGGTCCGTCGGTGGAACGCGCTGGCGTGCGGGCACCCCCGGATGGTGCACGGCCGTCGACCGGCGCGGCGCTGCCGCGCACCCGGTCCCGCGCCGGCCGGCCGGGCCGGTCATGCTGGTCGGCCGGGCGACGGGGCCAGGTCGAGGGGAGCGGTGTGGCACAGGGGACGACGGGATCGCGGCCGTCGCTGTGGCGGCTGCCTGCGGTGCGGGCGCTGGCCGGCGCGACGGTGCTGGGCTTCACCAGCTTCACCCTGACCCTGGCCTCGCTGCCCGCGTACGCGGTCGCCGGTGGCGCCGCCACCGACATCGCCGGACTGGTCACCGCGGTGTTCCTCGCGGCCACCGTCGCCGGCCAGTCGGCAGTGCCGGCGCTGACCGCGCGGTTCGGCCCGGGCCCGGTGCTGGCCGTCGGGCTCGTCGCCCTCGGCGCCCCCTCGCCGCTGTACGCGGTGGACGACGGGCTGCTCTGGCTCTCGGCGGTCTCCGCGGTGCGCGGCCTCGGCTTCGCGGTGCTCACCGTGCTCGGCGCGACGCTGGCCGCGCGGGTGGCCCCACCGGAGCGGCGCGGTGAGTCGATCGGCCTCTACGGGCTGGCCATCGCGGTGCCCAACCTGGCCTTCGTCCCGGCCGGAGTAGCGCTCGTGCTCGGCGGGCACGCGGCCTGGATGGCGTGGCTGGCCGCCGCGCCGGTGCTCGCGCTGCCGCTGGTGCCCGGTGTCGTCCGGGGGGTGCGCGCCGAGCCGCGCACCGGGACGTCGTCCTCCCGGGCGGCGGTGCTCGCGGCGCTGACGCCGTCGGCGGTACTGCTCGTGGTCACCCTCGCCGGCGGCGGCCTGGTGACGTTCCTGCCGATCGAGCGGCCCGACGGCGTGCTGGCCACGGCGACGCTGCTC
>DATIMX010000469.1:0-3751 GCA_035474935.1 Geodermatophilus sp.
CCACGTACGTGTTGGTGAGCATCGGTGGGACGGCGAAGACGGCCAGCGCCAGGACGGTGCCGGTCTCGCTGAACCCGAGCGGGGTCACCGCCAGGACGGTGAGCAGGGCGAGGGTCGGCACGGCCCGGCTGACGTTGGAGAGGACGACGACCGCGCCGGTGCCCCGCCCGCTGCGGCCCAGCAGCACCCCGGTGGGGACGGCGAGGACGGCGGCGAGCAGCACGGCCAGCGCGGAGATCCGCAGGTGCTGGACCAGCAGGTCGAGGATGCCGCCGGTCCGGGTCCAGTTGTACGGGTCGTTGAGGTAGACGAAGGCATCGCCGAACGGGCTCATGCGACCGCCCGCGTCCATGGCGTGAGCAGCCGCTCCAGCCCGGCCAGCAGCACGTCGGCGACCAGCGCGAGGAGCACGCAGCCGACGACGCCGGTCACGATCTCGGCCCGATAGAAGTTGGCGTTGAGACCGCCGATGATCAGCTGACCCAACCCGCCGTTGCCGGTGATGACCCCGACGGTGACCAGGGCGACGGTGGAGACCGTGGCGATCCGCAGGCCGGCCATGAAGGCCGGCAGGGCCAGCGGCAGGTCGACCCGGAGGAACAGCCGCGTGGAGCCGTAGCCCATGCCGCGGGCGGCCTCGCGCACGTCCGCGGGCACGCCCTGCAGCCCCGCGAGGAAGTTCCGCACCAGGATCACCAGCGTGTAGAGCGTCAGCCCGATCAGCACCGTGGTGGCCGACAGCGGACCGGTGAACGGCGCGAGGAACGCGAACATCGCCAGCGACGGGATGGTGTAGACCACCGAGCTCAGGCCGAGGACCGGACCGGCCAGGAACCGCGTGCGGCGGGCGAGCAGTGCCAGTGGCAGCGCGACGACCGTGCCGAGCAGCACGGCGACGACGGTGAGCCTGACGTGCTGACCGAGGTACCCCACAATGGTGTCCCAGTTGTCGGTCACGTAGGACGGGTCGAACCAGGGGTTCGGCGCCTCGTCCGCGGCGAGCACCGGGGCCGCCGGGTCGCTCGTCGCGCTCAGCGCACCCAGGGAGGCCACGTCGTGGACGCTACTGCCGCCGCTCGGTCGCTGCGCGGGGCGGACCCGGCGGCCGGCGGCGCCCCCGAGATCCGGCTCGAGGGGGTCAGCAAGGTCTACCCCGACGGCACCGTGGGCGTGGCCGAGCTCGACCTCACGTTCGCCGCCGGAGAGCTGTCGGTGCTGGTGGGTCCGTCGGGCTGCGGCAAGACGACGACGATGAAGATGGTCAACCGGATCATCGAGCCGACGACCGGCCGCATCCTGCTCGGCGGCGAGGACGTCACCCGGGTCGACGCCGACCGGCTGCGCCGCCGCATCGGCTACGTCATCCAGAGCGTCGGGCTCTTCCCCCACCAGACCGTGCGGGCCAACGTCGCGACCGTCCCCCGGCTGCTGGGTTGGGACCGCCGCGAGATCAGCGACCGGGTCGAGGAACTGCTCACCCTGGTCGGCCTCGACCCCGCCGTCCACGGCGACCGCTACCCCGCCCAGCTCTCCGGAGGGCAGCGGCAGCGGGCCGGCGTGGCCCGGGCGCTGGCCGCCGACCCCGGCGTCCTGCTGATGGACGAGCCGTTCTCCGCCGTCGACCCGGTGGTGCGCGAACGGCTGCAGTCGGAGTTCCTCCGGCTGCAGGAGACGGTGCGCAAGACGATCGTCTTCGTCACCCACGACATCGAGGAGGCGGTGCGGCTCGGCGACCGCATCGCGGTGATGAGCACCGGCGGGCACGTCGAGCAGTTCGCCCCACCCGCCGAGCTGCTGGGCCGGCCGGCCAACCGGACGGTGGCCGACTTCGTCGGCGCCGACCGCGGGCTCAAGCGGCTCGCCGTGACCCCGATCGAGCCCGCCGACCTCGAGCACCCGCCCGCAGTGGGGCTGACCGACGGGCTCGCGGAGGCCGGGGCGGCGCTCGACCGCACCGGTGCCGGCTGGGCGGTGGTGCTCGACGACGGCGGCCGCCCGGCCGGGTGGCTGCCGGCCGACCGCGCCGCGGGCGCGGGGACGGTCGCCTCGGCCGTCGTCCGCTCGGACGGCGCGGTGCCGGTGCAGGCCTCGCTGCGGACGGCGCTTGCCACGATCCTGCAGACCGACGCCGGGTGGGTGCCGGTGCTCGACGGCGACCGCTACCTCGGCGTGCTCACCCCGTCCTCGGTGCACGCGACGCTGAGGAGGTCGATCACGTCGTCGGCCTCACAGCCGACACCGCGGCCAGGTGCCGTCCCCGAGCGCCGCTGAGCCGCTGCCGTGTCCCGGTCGGGGGAACCCTCCGGGCCCCCGCGACCGGTCCCCCTGCCGCTGATCAGCCGCGCACCGCTCCCGGCGGCTGCTCGTCGTCGGGGCCCGGCGGGATGCGGCAGACCGACTCCAGCCACAGCGCGGCGGCGACCAGGGCCGCGGCGCAGACCACCCCGACGACCCCGGTGACGGTGTCGGACCCGGCGGTCTGCAGCCGCGGGACCGCCGGCCCCGCGTAGAGCAGCACGCCCACCCAGATGCCGACGAACGCCGCGCCGACGTAGGCGCTGGCCTGGGCCAGGACCGCCAGCCGGGCCACGAGCATGGGCTCGACCGGCCGGACCGGCGCGCTGCCCCGCTCGGCCGGGGGACGGCGGTCCCGCTGGGCGGCCAGCCGGGCGCGCAGGGTGCGGGCGCCGAGGGCCTCGGCCAGGGCCAGCACGCCGAGCGGCACCGGCAGCCACCAGCGCAGCGCGGGCAGCGCGCCGTAGCTCGCCCGCACCACCAGCCAGGCGGCGACGGCCAGACCGGCACCGAGGACCAGCAGGTCCCGCCGATTCACGGGTCTCAATGCAGGTGCTCCCAGCGGACGACGGCCGCGACGTCCTCCGGCGGCAGCGCGGCCAGCAGCTCGCTCACCCGGCCGTGGCCCGGCAGCACCGCGGTGGGGTCGAGGCTGGCCCACGGCACGAGCACGAAGGCCCGCTCGTGCGCCCGGGGGTGCGGCAGCGTGAGCGCGGGGTCGTCGGAGAGGACCGGCCGGCCGTCGTCCCCGGTGACCGTGACGACGTCGACATCGAGGGTGCGCGGGCCCCAGCGCACGTCGCGGGTGCGCCCGGCGGCCTGCTCCAGCTCGTGCGCGCGGGCCAGCCAGCCGGCGGCGTCCCGGTCGCCGCGGACGACGACCACCGCGTTGAGGTACGGCGGCTGCTCGACCGGCCCCCACGGCGGGGTCTCGTACAACGTCGAGCGGGCCACCAGCACGCCGTCGTCCTTGAGCGCGGTGATCGCGGCGCGCAGCGCGGCGGCGCGGTCCCCCAGGTTCGCGCCCAGCGACAGGACCGCGCGACTCACCGGGCCTCCTCGCCGGCGCTCGTACGGCCCGCCCCAGGGGCCCACGGCGAGCCTGCGAGTCGTGGGGAGGAGCGGATCCTGCCACGCTCCCGCCGGATGCTGACCGTGACGTCGTCGAAGGGGACGCCGAGGTCGGCCTCCGGCTTGTGCACGGTGATCTCGACGGCGTCGACCAGCGGGTCGTCCAGGCAGACGTCGGCCAGCCGCTGGGCGAGGGTCTCCAGCAGGTCGACCGGCTCCCCCGTCAGCACGCTGTGCAGCGCACGGGCCAGCTCGGCGTAGTTGACCGTGCGCTCGAGGTCGTCGTCGGCGGCGGCCGGCGCGGTGTCGAGCTCCAGGACGGCGTCGACGCGGAAGGTCTGCCCCAGCCGGCGCTCGGCCTCGTACACGCCGTGGAAGGCGTGCG
>DATIMX010000470.1:0-9643 GCA_035474935.1 Geodermatophilus sp.
GCCGGCACCTCGTCGATCTCGTGCAGCGGCGGGACGTCGTCACCGCGCAGGACGCGGCGGGCGCGGTCGCGGTCCAGCGTCTTGTCCCAGTGGGCGATGAAGAGGGTGGCCACGGCGTTGCCGCAGAAGTTCACCAGCGCCCGGCACTCGGACATGAACTTGTCGATGCCGAAGACGAGCATGATGCCCGCCGCCGGGATGGTGCCGACGGTGGACAGGGTCGCGGTCAGGGCGATGAAACCGCCACCGGCGACGCCGGCCGCACCCTTCGACGTCAGCAGCATGACCGCGAGCAGGCCCAGCTGCTCGGGGATCGACAGGTCGGTGTTGGTGGCCTGGGCGATGTAGAGGGCGGCCAGGGAGAGGTAGATGGCCGCGCCGTCGAGGTTGAAGGAGTAGCCGGTGGGCACGACGAGGCCGACGGTCGACTTCTCCACCCCGGCATGCTCCATCTTCTTCATCAGACCGGGCAGGGCCGGCTCGGCAGTGGAGGTGCCGAGGATGAGCAGGAGCTCCTCCCGCAGGTACCGCAGCAGGTGCAGGATGTTCAGCCGCAGGTAGGCCATCACCGCGCCCAGCACGACGAACACGAACAGTGCCGAGGTGACGTAGAACAGCGCGATGAGCGAACCGAGGCTGGTCAGCGTCTCGAGGCCGTACTCACCGATCGCGTAGGCCATCGCCCCGAACGCGCCGAGCGGGGCTGCCTTCATGATGAAGGCCAGCACCTTGAAGACCACCGCGGTCAGCCGCTGGATCCCCGACAGCACCGGAGCGCCGACCGGGCCCACGGCGTTGAGCGCCACGCCGAAGACCACCGCCATGAAGATGATCTGCAGGATCTCGCCCTCGACGAAGGGGGCGACGGCGCTCTCCGGCAGCACGCGGAGCAGGAAGTCCCACCAGTGCTGCTCCTGCCCGGCCTCCACCAGCGAGCCGACGTCCTCGGTCGGCTGGAGCGTGCTGACGTCGGCGTTCACGCCGTCACCGAGGCGGAAGAGGTTGATGGCGACCAGTCCGAAGACCATCGCGAGGATGGTGCCGATCTGGAAGTAGGTCAGCGCCTTGATGCCGGTCAGCCCGACCTTCTTCAGGTCGGCGACGCTGGCGATGCCGCCGACGATGGTGAGGAAGACGATCGGGCCGATCAGCATCTTCATCAGCCCGACGAACGCGGTGCCGATGGGCTCCATCGCGACCCCGACGCCGGGCCACAGGGCGCCCACGACGACGCCGAGGACGATGGCGACGAGGACGTAGAAGTACAGCTGCCGGTACCAGCGCTTCTTCTCGGCCGCTGGCGTGTGCGCGTGGGACAGGTCCATCGGGGACACCTCGGTCCTTCTGACGAGCGGGCGTGGTGGCCGCCACAGTGGGTGAGTCCGGCCACACGCGTCCAAGACGCATTCGCTACGTCCCCGGTAGGTTCGGCCTATCGGTCCCTCGGGAGGGAACGCGGTGGACGTCCGGCAGCTGACCTACTTCCTCGCCGTCGTCGAGACCATGAACTTCGGCCGCGCCGCGGAGCAGCTGCACATCGCGCAGCCCTCGCTGTCCCAGGCGATCGGGACGCTCGAGCGGGAGCTCGGCGTACCGCTGTTCCACCGGGTGGGCCGCGGCATCGTGCTCAGCGACGCCGGGGCCCAGCTGATCGAACCCGCCCGCCAGGTGGTCCGTGACCTGGAGGCCGCACGGGCCGCGGCCCGGTCCGCCCGCGGGCTCCAGCGCGGCCGGGTCGAGCTCGTCGCGATGCCCAGCCCCGGCATGGAGCCGTTGTCCACCCTGATCCGCGACTTCACCGCCGCCCATCCGGCGATGACGGTCACGGCCGACGCGGCCTTCACCCCCGAGGAGGTGGTGCACGCGGTCAAGACCGGCCGGGCCGAGCTGGGGCTGCTCGGCGCGGCGTCGCCCCCGCACGCCGGCGGGCTACGCGTGCTGCCGGTCGAGGACCAGCCCCTGGTCCTGGTCTCCCCGCCCGAGGACCTCCCCGTCGACGTGGCGCCGCCGGAGCACCGGGACCGCGGGCCGGTGGGGGACCCGGCCGTGCGCACGGTGGACCGGAAGGCCCTCGCCGGCATGCGGCTGATCGTCAGCAGGCCGGGCAGCCTCATGCGGGGGCTGGTGGACGACGTCCTGGCCAGCGGCGTCGATGCGCGGATCGTCGTCGAGGTCGAGCACCGCACCTCGATCCTGCCGCTGGTGCTCGCCGGTGTGGGACACGCGGTCCTGCCGGCGTCCTGGACGCCGCTGGCGCAGCGGTCGGGCGCACTCGTCCGGCGCATCGAGCCCGCCGTCCTGCTGCGGATCGCCCTCGTCTCCCGGAAGAGCACCCTGACGCCGGCCGCCCAGGCCTTCCTCGCCTGCGTCGAGGACTACGTCGCCGGACGAGGGACGCCGGACCCATAGGCCGTGCCTGTGGGAGGCATCGGACACCGGTCTTGGACGCCGGGCGGCGTGACCCCCTTCACTCGGAGACGACCGCAGCCGTCGTCCCACGGAGACCGCCATGACCGCCCAGCGCACGTTCCGCATCGCCGCCATCCCCGCCGACGGAGTCGGGATCGAGGTCGTCGCGGCCGGCCGCGCCGTCCTCGACGCCCTCGCCGAGACCTCGCACGGCCGCTTCGCCTTCGCCTGGCAGGAGTTCCCCTGGGGCTCCGACCACTACGCCCGGCACGGCCGGATGATGGACGAGGACGGCCTCGAGCAGCTCGAGGACTTCGACGCCATCTACTTCGGCGCCGTCGGCTGGCCGACCGTCCCCGACCACGTCAGCCTGTGGGGCCTGCGCCTCAAGATCTGCCAGAGCTTCGACCAGTGGGCCAACGTCCGCCCCGTCGAGTTCCTCCCCGGCATCCAGAGCCCGCTGCGCAAGGCCGACACCACCGAGCTGAGCTGGGTCGTCGTCCGCGAGAACTCCGAGGGCGAGTACGCCGGCTTCGGCGGTCGGAACTTCTCCGGCCGCGGCGACCGCGGTGAGGTCGCCGTCCAGTCCGCGGTGTTCACCGAGGTGGGCTGCGAGCGGATCATCCGGTTCGCCTTCGACCTCGCCCGCACCCGGCCCCGCAAGAAGGTCTCCAGCGTCACCAAGAGCAACGCCCAGCAGTACGGCATGGTGCTGTGGGACGACGTGTTCACGCGGGTCGCCGCCGAGTACCCGGACGTGGAGACCGAGAGCGTGCTGGTGGACGCGATGGCCGCGAAGTTCGTCCTGCGCCCCGAGGACCTCTCCGTCGTCGTCGCGTCCAACCTCAACGCCGACATCCTCTCCGACCTCGGCAGCGCCCTCGCCGGCAGCCTCGGCCTCGCGGCCAGCGCCAACCTCAACCCGGAGCGGCGCTTCCCCTCGATGTTCGAGCCGGTCCACGGCTCCGCGCCCGACATCGCCGGCCAGGGGATCTGCAACCCCGTCGGCGCCATCGGCAGCGCCGCGCTGATGCTCGAGCACTTCGGCCTGCACGACGAGGCCAAGGCCGTCCAGCACGCCATCGAGGTCACCTCGGGCAAGGGCATCCGCACCCGCGACGTCGGCGGGACCGCCAGCACGGCGGATGTCACCGCGGCGATCATCGAGCACCTGTCCCTCTGACCGGCCCGACCCGGAGGAGCCCCCGGCCCGCGCACGGACCGGGGGCTCCTCCACGTGCAGGTGACAGCTCGGTCAGCGTCGGGCGCCACTGCTCCGTCGACGGACGTGCCGGTCCGGCGACATCCCCCACCCAGGAGGTCCTCGCCCAGGTCCTCCCCCGCCACCAGTGCCTCGACCCGCACGTCCGGGCGTGCTGCCGCGCCCGCCCGCTGCGCCCGCCCAGGGTGAACCGCATCTCCCCGTGGGCGGCGCCGGTCACCCCGACCCGGATGCCCCAGCGCAGCGCCTCGTCGGCGAGGGTCCGGGCGTTCCCGCGGGACTCCTGGGGTGGACGACGTTTGGCGCGGCTCGCCCGGGTACCTGTCGAACCACCGCCCAGTCGGCCAGCCCAGCCCGTGCAGGCCGGCCGTCGCGACTCCTCACCCGGCTCGCGCCGACGTAGGACCGGCACCCCGCCGGACGCGCGTTCCCCTGGACGGCACGGAGGGGGCCGTGAGCATTCAGCAGGAGTTCGGGAACGCACTGGCCCGCGAGTGGGCCCGGGACGGGGACGACCCGGAGGTGCTGCCGGTGCAGCTGACCCGGGCGGCGGCTGCGGCGCTGGGCATCGACGGAGCCGGCCTCAGCATCCACGACACCGCCGGGCACAGCACGCCGCTGGGCGCCAACGACGAGGCCGCGACCACGGCCGAGCGGCTGCAGTTCACCGCCGGCGCGGGTCCCTGCACGTTCGCCGCGAGCTCCGGCTGGCCGGTCTTCGCCCCCGAGGACCAGCTGCGGACCCGCTGGCCGGCGTTCCACGACCTGCTGGTGACCCACACCGCGTTCCGCAGCGTCGTGGCGCTCCCCCTGCCCGGCGACCTGCGCGGCTCCGGCGCCCTGGACCTGTACCTGACCCATCCCGTCGGCCTGGTGACCTTCGACGCGGTGGAGGCGCTCTGCGTCGCCGAGCTGATCTCCGACCAGCTCGGTCACGCCACGGCCTGGTCGGAGTGGACCGAGGTCGCGGCTCCCCCCTGGACCAACAGCGAGGCCGCCCGGCAGCGGGCGCGGGTCTGGATGGCCATCGGCATGGTCAGCCTCGCGCTGCGGCTCCAGACCTCCGACGCGCTGGCCGTGCTGCGCAGCCACGCCTACGCCGCCGACCGCACCGTCGACGACCTCGCCGCGGACCTCGTCTCCGGCCAGCTCACGGCCCAGCAACTGGGGCAGGACGCCGCCCGCGACCGCTGAGCGGGCCCGCAGCCCGGCCGCCGGGGAATCGGGGGGTCGGCACTACGCCGACCCGCCCGACCGGAGGATGGCCGGGTGCGCGCGGTGGTGAGCAGGGTCGGGACGGCGGCGGTGACGGTGGACGGCGCGGTCGTCGGGGAGATCGGCCGGGGGCTGCTGGCCCTGGTCGGTGTGGGCCGCGAGGACGACGCGGAGCGGGCCCGGGCGCTGGCGCGCAAGGTGCACGAGCTGCGGGTCTTCCCCACCGAGGACGGCGCCCGTTCGGTGGGCGACCTCGGCCTCCCGGTGCTCGTCGTGAGCCAGTTCACACTCTATGCCGACACCCGGAAGGGCCGCCGTCCCTCCTGGGTCGACGCCGCCCCCGGCGAGGTGGCCGAACCGCTGGTCGAGGAGGTGGTCGCCGAGCTGCGCCGGCGCGGCACCGAGGTGGCGACCGGGGTGTTCGGGGCCCGCATGCTCGTGTCGTCGGTCAACGAGGGGCCGATGACCTTGCTGCTGGAGGTCTGATCCGGTCCCCGGCGGGGTATCCCGAGGTGACGCGACACACGCCCTGTGCGTTACCTGTGAAACGGGCATCCGTGGAACACCCGACCCCGTCGGTGCCGTTGGACAGGGCGTACCACACGGACACACAGAGCAGGGGCTCACCGGTTCACCGGAGCCGGCCGAGCGGCCCCACCCCCGACGCCCGGGGTGCACCGTCGCCCATCGACGACCGACGGTGCGCATCCGATCCGAAGGCAAGGACGAAGACAGATCGTGACGCTGCTGCAGTCTTCCACCACCGACACCCTCGAGGTCCGCTCGCCGCGCCGCGAGCCGGACACCAGCGGGCTGGTCTCGACCGACCTCGTCCGGGTGTACCTCAACACCATCGGCAAGACCGCGCTGCTGACCGCCGAGCAGGAGGTCGAGCTCTCCAAGCGGATCGAGGCCGGTCTCTACGCCGAGCGCCTGCTCGCCGAGCGGCAGCTGACCCCTGCCCTGCAGCGGGACTACAAGGCGCTGGCCGCCGACGGCAAGGCCGCCAAGCGGCACCTGCTCGAGGCCAACCTGCGCCTGGTCGTCTCGGTGGCCAAGCGCTACACCGGCCACGGCATGACGTTCCTGGACCTCATCCAGGAGGGCAACGTCGGCCTGATCCGGGCGGTCGAGAAGTTCGACTACACCAAGGGCTTCAAGTTCTCGACGTACGCGACGTGGTGGATCCGCCAGGCCATCACCCGCGCGATGGCCGAC
The DNA here is from genome assembly GCA_035474935.1 of Geodermatophilus sp. Lineage (GTDB taxonomy): Bacteria > Actinomycetota > Actinomycetes > Mycobacteriales > Geodermatophilaceae > Geodermatophilus. The sequence goes on from DATIMX010000470.1 coordinate 6,065, forward strand.
TCCGGCCGCACCATCCGGCTGCCCGTGCACCTCGCCGAGCAGGTCAACAAGGTGGTGCGCACCCGGCGCCGGATCCACCAGGAGCTCGAGCGCGAGCCCACCGCCGAGGAGCTGGGCCTCGAGCTCGACATGACCCCCGAGCGGATCACCGAGCTGCTGGAGTACTCCCGCGACCTGGTGTCGCTGGACCAGACGGTCGGTGCGGACGAGGAGTCCCGCCTCGGTGACTTCATCGAGGACGCCGACGCCGCGGTCGCCGAGGACGCCGTGGCCTTCCAGATGATGAAGGGCGACGTGCGCAACGTGCTCGCCACGCTGGAGGAGCGGGAGCGCGACGTGGTCGTGCTGCGCTTCGGCCTCGACGGCGGCCAGCCCCGGACGCTGGAGCAGATCGGCAAGCAGTTCGGTCTCTCCCGCGAGCGGGTCCGCCAGATCGAGCGCGAGACGATGGCCAAGCTGCGCGACCCGCAGCGCGCCGACGCCCTGCGCGACTACCTCGCCTGAGAGGACCCCGCGTCCCCCATCCCTCGCAGGCTCGGGACGGGGCCCTGGCGCGGGGCCGTTCCAGGGCGTCACCGCGCTCGGGATGAGCCTCGGGACGCGCACGCACGGAGGGCCGGTCACCGCCAGGTGGCCGGCCCTCCGTCGTGTCCGGAACCGCCCTCGGTGATCAGCTGAGCTGATCGTCCCGGGTCCTGGCTCACCCCCACCGGTCGTGAGCCAGGACCGGTGGAGGTGAGCTCAGCCGGTCGCCGCGACGTGCGCTCACACCCCCGGGCTGCGCATGCGGCGCGGACCGGGCTCGACCCGCGCGGTCGGTGGGCCGACCCGGGCGGTGGCTCCGGCGACGACCAGGGACCGGCCACCGTGCCAGGGGTTGGGCGGGCCGACGATCACCGGCTCCAGGGCCAGCCGCAGCACCTCGGGCAGGTCGTCGGCGAGCCGGGCGACCCGCAGCAGCAGCTCCTCCAACGCGGCGACGTCGACGGGCTCGGAGCCGCGGTAGCCGTTGAGCAGCGGCCACGCCCGGGGCGCCCGCACCAGCTCGGCGGCGTCCAGGTCGGTCAGCGGCAGGGTCCGGTAGGCGCGGTCGCCGAGCAGGTCGGTGGCCACGCCGCCGAGGCCGAAGCTGACCAGCGCACCGAAGGACGGGTCGTCGACGACCCCCACGACGGTGGCCACCCCGGGTGCGGCCATCTCCTGCACGATCACCGGGTCGCCCGACGGGATCGCGGCGAACGCCGAACGCACCGCGTCGGCGTCGGCCAGGTCCAGCCGGACCCCGCCGAGGTCGGAGCGGTGCCGCAGCCACGGGGCGGTCGACTTGAGCACCACCGGGTAGCCGATCTCCTCGGCCGCCGCCACCGCGGCCTCCACGTCGGTGACCGTGCGGGTGCCCAGCAGCGGGATGTCGTAGGCGGCCAGCAGCGCGATGAGCTCCTCGTCGGTCAGCGTCCGACCACCGGGCGCCGAGGCCAGCGCCGACAGGACGACGTCCCGCGCGGCCTGCTCGTCGATCCCCTCGAGCTCGGGGACCTCACCGACGGGGCGGCGTCGCCAGGCGGCGTACTGCGCGGTCCTGGCCAGCGCGATCACCGCACGCTCCGGGGTGGAGAACGACGGCACCGAGCCGCGGGCCGGCGCCCCGTCGTCCCCGGGGACGGCCAGCTCCGGCGGGATGCCCTCGGTGGAGAGGAAGCTCGCCACGACCGGCTTGTCCGCCGTCTGTGCGACCTCCAGCAGCGCCCGGCCGTACTCCGCGGACCCGGACCTGCGGGTCACCGGCGGCAGGAACACCGCGATGACGGCATCCACGCCCTCGTCGTCGACCGCCTCCTGCAGCGCGGCGCGGAACGCCTCGGCGGAGCCGCCGGCGCCGATGTCGGTGGGCGCCTCGTGGGACAGCTGCAGCCCCTGCTCGAGGACGGCGTCGGAGACCAGCCAGCCCATGGCGGTGGAGTTGCCGACGACGGCGACCCGGTCGCCGGCCGGCAGCGGCTGGTGCGCCAGCAGCGTGCCGACGTCGAACAGCTGGGCCAGGGTCTCGACCCGGATGACACCGGCCGAGGCGAACAGCGCCGCGACCGACTCCTCGGGCACGGCCACCGAGGTCCCGGCCAGCCCCTCGGTCATCCGCACGTGCCGGCCGCTCTTCACCGCGACGACCGGCTTGGTGCGACCCACCCGGCGGGCCAGCCGGGCGAACTTGCGCGGGTTGCCGAAGCTCTCCAGGTGCAGCAGCACCACCTCGGTGCCGGCGTCGGTGGCCCAGTACTGGAGCAGGTCGTTGCCGCTGACGTCGGCCCGGTTGCCGGCGGAGACGAAGCTGGACAGGCCGATGTTGCGGCTGCGGGCCCGCTCCAGCAGCGCCGAGCCCAGCGCGCCGGACTGCGCGAAGAAGCCCACCCGCCCGTGGCCGGGGATGCGCGGCGCCAGGCTGGCGTTCAACCGCACCGCCGGGTCGGTGTTGACGATGCCCAGGCAGTTGGGGCCGACCACCCGCATGCCGGAGGCGCGGGCCGCGGTGACCAGCTGCCGCTCGCGGACCCGTCCCTCCGGGCCGGACTCGCCGAAGCCGCCGGAGATCACGACCAGCCCGTGGACCCGCTTGCGCCGGCACGCCTCGACCACGTCGGCGACCTCGTCGGCGGGCACCGCGAGGACGGCGAGGTCGACGTCGTCGGGGATGTCCTCGATGCCGGCGTAGGCCGGTACCCCCCGCACGTGCCGGGTGCCCGGGTTGACCGGGTAGATCGGGCCGCGGAAGCCGTAGTCCAGCAGATGCCGCAGGACGGCGTGGCCGATCTTCTCCTCGTCGTTGCTGGCGCCCACCACCGCGACCGACGACGGCGTGAGCAGCCGCGCGATCGACCGGGACTCGCTGCGCTGCTCCCGCTCGTAGGCCACCTGCAGCGCGGTCTCGGTCGGCGCGATCGGGAAGGTGAGGTGGACGACGCCCTCCTCGTAGGACCGGGTCGGGGTGTACCCGGCGTCGAGGAAGACCCGCACCATCCGGTTGTTCTGCGCGAGCACCTCGGCGACGAAGTTCGTGATGCCCCGCTCCCGGGCGGCGGCGGCCAGGTGCTCGAGCAGCACCGAGCCCAGTCCGCGTCCCTGGTGCGCGTCCTCGATGAGGAAGGCGACCTCGGCGTCGTCCGTGCCCGGGTAGCGGTCGTAGCGGCCGACCCCGATGACCTGGTCGCCCAGCACCAGCACGAAGGCGACCCGGGTGTCGTGGTCGACGTGGGTGAAGCGGTGCAGGTCCTTGTCCGACAACCGCTTCATCGGACCGAAGAAGCGGTAGTAGCGGGTCTGGTCGGAGCTGCGGTCCATCAGCCCCACCAGACCCTCGGTGTCCTCGGGACAGATCGGGCGCAGGTGCACCGTGCCGCCGTCGGCGGCGATGATGTCGGCCTCCCAGTGGGCCGGCGGCTGGGGCGGCGGCTGGGGCGGCGGGGCGTCCTCCGCCCGCGCCGGAGGCGGCCCCTCTGCAGGGGCCCGCCGCGAGCTCGCGAGTGGTGGGGGGCAGGGGGGTCCTTGTTCAGTCACGGGGGTCGTCCGGGTCCAGGCCGAAGTAGG
>DATIMX010000471.1:0-1861 GCA_035474935.1 Geodermatophilus sp.
CGGCACCGGCGGTGCCCGCGCCGACAGCCGCGCCACCACGCCGTCCTCCGCGGCGGCCGGGGCGACCGCGGCCCGGACCCGGACCACCTGGCCGGGCAGCAGTCCGCGCCACTCGCCGGCGGGGCCGAAGAGCACCACGGCATCGTCCAGCCGGGTGCGCGTGTCGCCGTCCTCCAGCACGGTGACGGTGGCCTCGACGACGGCCCGCGGCGGGCCTCCCCCGCGCACCGCCGTCGGGTCGCCGTCGAGCTCCAGGACCAGCTCGACCGTCCGCCGTCCCTCGGCGACCCCGGCGAGCGGGGAGGCCTCCCGGGCCGCCTCCCGCACCGCCGCGGTCGCCGCGGTGACGGCCAGCGCGGCCAGGACGCCCAGCAGCACGACCGCCGCCGGCGACCGGCTGCGGCGGGACACCGCGACCGCGCTCAGGACGGCCACCGGCACCGCGCCGGTCAGCACCGGGACGGGCAGGAGCGGGGCGAGCAGGGTGGTGGCCCAGACCGTCGCCGCCGCGGGTGCGAGCCGCAGGTCCAGCCACGACCAGCGCTCCCGGGACGTGCTCACACGGTCACCAGCTCGGCGAGCTCGGCGTAGGTGGCCGGACCGATGCCGGGGACGTCGTCGAGCTGCTCCACGCTCCGGAAGGGTCCGTTGCGCTCCCGGTGCTCGACGATCCGCTGGGCCAGCACCGGACCGATGCCCGGGAGCGCGTCGAGGTCGGCGGCGGTGGCGGCGTTGAGGTCGACCGGCCCGGCCCCGCCGGCTGCGCCCGAGCCGTCGGCGGCGCCGCCGACCATCGCGGCTCCGGGGAGGCCGACCGCCACCTGCTGACCGTCGGAGACGACCGCGGCGAGGTTGACCGAGGCCGGGTCGGCGTCGGGCAGCAGGCCACCGGCGGCCGCCACCGCGTCGGCCACCCGCGCGCCCTCGGGCAGCGTGACCAGTCCCGGGCGGGCCACCGAGCCCACCACCGAGACGACGACCGTGGTCGCGGACTCGGCCGCGACCCCGACCGACGGCGTCGCGGCGGGCTCCTCGCCCGCGGGTGGCCCGGTCGGAGCCGGCTGGACGGGTGCCGGCTGCACCTGCGGACGGTCCAGCCACGTGCCGCCGACCACCAGGAGCGCGGCGAGCAGACCGACGACCCACAGCGACCAGGCGGCGCGGCGGCCGGGGGCCAGCCGGACGGTGCTGCCCGGCGCGCGGTGCCGCCCGATGCCGACCGGTAAGCCGTCCCCCGCCGTCGCGGTGGGGACCTGCTCCTCCTGCGGCTCGGGGTCGAGGTCGTCGGGGTCGAGATCGTCGGGGTCGTCGGGCACCCAGCCGGGTGGCCGGCTCTCCTGCAGCAGGGCCCGCAGCCGTTGCCTGATCAGGTCGGCGTCGTCGCTGCGGCGGGGAGGGAGGCGCACCGGCGCGACGCTAGGGAGCCGCGGCCCCACCAGAAGGGGCCGCCGCGAGACTGTGGACAGCCGCGACCGCTGTGGATCCCGAGGGCCCGCGTGGCGGCCGACGGGGCACGCTGCGCCGGTGCCCCGCCCGCGCCTGCTACCGGTCCTCCGCCTCCTGCGGACGGTCCGCGACGTCGGACGGCCGCGCGGGCACAGCCGGTGCCACCACGAGGCCCACCGCACCCGGCCCCACGTGCGCGCCGACCGCCGCGCCGAGCTCGCTGACGTAGAGCTCACGCAGGTTGGGCAGCCGCTCCTCGAGGTCGGCGGCCAGTCGCTCGGCCCGCTCCGGTGCGGCCAGGTGGTGGACGGCCACCATCACCGGCCTGCCCGCGGCGGCCTCCACCCCGCGCTGGACGAGGCGGACGAGGGCCCGGGCCGTCGTCCGCACCTTCTCCAGCGGCACCACGCGGCCG
>DATIMX010000472.1:0-4981 GCA_035474935.1 Geodermatophilus sp.
GAGCTGACCGAGGCCTACCGCGCGATGCGCGTCGACCCGGCCTTCATCGAGGAGTTCGCCGCGCTGCAGCGCGACTACACCGGCCGGCCGAGCCCGATCACCGAGGTGCCGCGGTTCGCCGAGCACGCCGGCGGGGCGCGCATCTGGCTCAAGCGCGAGGACCTCAACCACACCGGCTCGCACAAGATCAACAACGTGCTTGGCCAGGCGCTGCTGACCAGGCGGATCGGCAAGCAGCGGGTCATCGCCGAGACCGGGGCCGGCCAGCACGGCGTCGCGACCGCCACCGCGGCGGCGCTCATGGGGCTGTCCTGCACGATCTACATGGGCGAGGAGGACACCCGCCGCCAGGCGCTCAACGTCGCCCGGATGCGGCTGCTCGGCGCCGAGGTCGTCCCGGTGAGCACCGGCTCGCGCACCCTCAAGGACGCCATCAACGAGGCGTTCCGCGACTGGGTCACCAACGTCGAGACGACGAACTACGTGTTCGGCACCGTCGCCGGCCCGCACCCGTTCCCGGAGATGGTCCGCGACTTCCAGCGGGTCATCGGCGACGAGGCGCGCGCCCAGCTGCTCGAGCGGGTCGGCCGGCTGCCCGACGCCGTCCTGGCCTGCGTGGGCGGCGGCTCCAACGCCATCGGGATCTTCACCGCCTTCATCCCGGACGAAGGCGTCCGGCTGATCGGCCTCGAGGCCGGCGGGGACGGCGTGGACACCGGCCGGCACGCGGCCACCATCACCGGCGGGACGCCGGGGGTGCTGCACGGCGCCCGCTCCTACCTGCTGCAGGACGAGAACGGCCAGACGGTCGAGTCGCACTCGATCAGCGCCGGCCTGGACTACCCGGGCGTGGGCCCGGAGCACTCCCACCTGCACGACATCGGCCGCGCGGAGTACCGGGCGGTCACCGACGCCGAGGCCATGGAGGCCTTCGCGCTGCTGTGCCGCACCGAGGGCATCATCCCGGCGATCGAGTCGGCGCACGCGCTCGCCGGGGCCATGAAGCTGGGCGAGGAGCTGGCGTCGCGGGGGGCCGGTGTGCGGGGCGACGAGCCTCCGCTGCTGCTGGTCAACCTCTCCGGCCGCGGGGACAAGGACGTCGAGACGGCGTCGCGCTGGTTCGGCCTCGGCGACCGCGAGCACGTCGAGCCCGGCGCCGGCATGGACACCGACCAGCAGCCCACCGAGGGCGCGGTCACCTCCGGCGACGCGGTCGCCGGGCAGGACGCGGGGGAGTCGGCGTGACCAGCCGGCTGGAGGACACCATCGCCGAGGCCAGGGCGGAGGGGCGCTCGGCGCTGGTCGCCTACCTCCCGGTCGGGTACCCGGCCGTCGACGCCTCGATCGCGGCCATGGTCGCGGCGGTCGAGGGTGGGGCCGACGTCGTCGAGGTCGGCGTCCCCTACAGCGACCCCGGCATGGACGGCCCGGTGATCCAGCAGGCCGTCGACCCGGCCGTGCGTGCCGGCGTCGGCATGCGCGACGTGCTGCGCGCCGTCGAGGCGGTCGCCGCGACCGGTGCGGCGCCGGTGGTGATGAGCTACTGGAACCCGATCGAGCGCTACGGCGTCGAGCGGTTCGCCGCCGACCTGGCCGCCGCCGGTGGAGCGGGGGCCATCACCCCCGACCTCATCCCCGACGAGGCCGGGGAGTGGCTGACCGCGTCGGAGGCGCACGACCTCGACCGGGTGTTCCTGGTCGCGCCGTCGTCCACCGACGCGCGTCTGGCCGCCACCACCGCGGCCTGCCGGGGCTTCGTCTACGCCGCCTCCACCATGGGCGTCACCGGCACCCGGGCCACCGTCGGCGACGCCGCGGAGCGGCTGGTCGCCCGCACCCGGGAGGTCACCGACCTGCCGGTGTGCGTGGGCCTGGGCGTCTCGAACGGCGACCAGGCCGCCGAGGTCGCCGGCTTCGCCGACGGCGTCATCGTCGGGTCGGCCTACGTGCGCGAGCTGCTCGAGGGCCGGGGCGCCGACGGCGTGCGCCGGCTCTCGGAGGACCTCGCCGCGGGCGTGCGCCGTCCGGTGTCCGTGCCGTGAGCGTCCTGGCCGCGATCCCCAGCCCCACGCAGGGCGTCTGGGAGCTGGGTCCGCTGCCCATCCGGGCCTACGCGTTGTGCATCATCGCCGGCATCGTCGCGGCGGTCGTGATCACCGAGCGCCGCTGGGTCGCCCGGGGCGGGGCGAAGGGCGACGTCCTGGACATCGCCGTCTGGGCGGTGCCGTTCGGCATCGTCGGTGGCCGGATCTACCACGTCATCAGCAGCCCCCGGCCCTACTTCGGCGAGGGCGGCGACCCGCTGCGGGCCTTCGCCATCTGGGAGGGCGGCCTCGGCATCTGGGGCGCCATCGCCCTGGGTGGCGTCGGCGCCTGGATCGCCTGCCGCCGCCGCGGCATCCCGCTGCCGGCCTTCGCCGACGCCCTGGCCCCCGGGCTGCTCGTCGCCCAGGCCATCGGGCGGCTGGGCAACTGGTTCAACAACGAGCTCTACGGCCGCGCCACCGACCTGCCCTGGGCGCTGACGGTCTACGACTGGACCGGCACCCAGGCCGTCGTCGGTCCCGACGGTCAGCCGGTGGTGCTCGGCACCTTCCACCCGACCTTCCTCTACGAGCTGCTGTGGAACCTGGCCGCGGCGGCGGTCGTGGTGTGGGCCGACCGGCGCTTCCGGCTCAGCCACGGGCGGGCGTTCGCGCTCTACGTGGCCCTCTACTGCGCCGGCCGGCTGTGGATCGAGCTGCTGCGCACCGACCCCGCGGAGACCTTCTTCGGCATCCGGCTCAACGTCTTCACCGCGATCATCGTGGGTCTGCTCGCGGTGGCCTACCTGGGCTGGCAGCGCGGCCGGCCCCGCGAGGTGATCACCCGCGGACGTGACGCTGGCGACACCGCGCCGACCCGTCGCCCCCGCGCGGAGTCCGCCCCAGCCGCCGCCCCGGCCGCCGCTCCGTCGGCCACCGAGCCCCGCGACGGCGAAGACCCAGGTGGCGACGGCGACCGGCGACATACCGGTACCTGAGGACGACGCGCCGTACCTGGGGTTCATCCGTACGAGATCCGGGTTACGGCTGTGTACCCTTCTGCCAAGACCCCACAGTGATCCTGGCGGGGTCGCGCGAGTCGGAACCGGGCCAGCGCCGCCCCGCGGACGACAGCACCGGGGCACCACCCCCGGAGCTCGCCAGCCGGGTCGGCCCGGGGGTCCACGGACCATCCCGCCACCGGTATCAGCCGCAGTGCCCCGCTCCTCTGACCTCTGACCACCGGCCGGGCCCCCGCCCTCCGCCCCGCTCCCGTCACCGCCGACGGCGAACGGGCGGCGTGCCGACGACGGGAGTGACATGTCCGAGTCCACCGCCCCCGCCGCGCGCTCCGCCTCCGGCGGTACCGCCGTGCCGACCACCGCGGCCCCCGCCGTGCCGTTCTCGGCCGTCCCGGCCGCGAGCGGCCTGTACGACCCGGCCAACGACAAGGACGCCTGCGGCGTCGCCTTCGTCGCCGACGTGCAGGGTCGTGCCTCCCGGCGGATCGTGGCCGCCGGGCTCACCGCCCTGCACAACCTCGACCACCGCGGTGCGGCCGGCTCCGAGCCGAACTCCGGCGACGGCGCCGGCATCCTCACCCAGGTCCCCGACGCGCTGCTGCGCGCCGAGGTGGACTTCGACCTGCCGCCTGTGGGCGAGTACGCCGTCGGCGTCGCCTTCCTGCCGGTCGACGAGACCGAGCGCGCCGCGCGCCTCGAGGACGTAGACCGCCTGGCCGCCGAGGAGGGCCTGACCGTCCTCGGCTGGCGCGAGCTGCCGGTCGACCCGGACGGCGCCGACGTCGGCCCGACCGCCCGCGCGGTCATGCCGCACTTCGCCCAGCTGTTCGTCGCCGAGACCATCGGTGCCCGCGTCGACGCCGCCGCGTTCGGTGGCGGCGTGGCCGTCAACGGCGTCACCCGGCTGGAGCGGCGCGCCTTCGTGCTGCGCAAGCGGGCCGAGCGGGCCGCCTCCGAGGCCGGCAGCTCCCTCTACATCGCCTCGCTGTCCTCGCGCACCATCACCTACAAGGGCATGCTGACCACCGACCAGCTGCCCGCCTTCTTCCCCGACCTACGTGACGAGCGCTACGCGTCGGCGATCGCGCTGGTGCACAGCCGGTTCTCGACCAACACCTTCCCGAGCTGGCCGCTGGCCCACCCGTTCCGGGTGATCGCGCACAACGGCGAGATCAACACCATCAAGGGCAACCGGAACCGGATGCGCGCCCGCGAGGCGAAGCTCCAGACCGAGCTGTTCGACGGCCCGGCCGGCCCCGCGTCCGAGCTGGGCCTCGAGCGGATCTTCCCGGTCACCGCCAGCGACTTCAGCGACTCGGCGACCTTCGACGAGGTGCTCGAGCTGCTGCACCTGTCCGGCCGCTCGCTGCCGCACGCGGTGCTCATGATGATCCCGGAGGCGTGGGAGAACCACGACGAGATGGACCCGGCCCGCCGGGCCTTCTACCGGTTCCACGCCTCGATCATGGAGCCGTGGGACGGGCCGGCCGCGGTCGCGTTCACCGACGGCACGCTGATCGGCGCCGTCCTCGACCGCAACGGGCTGCGCCCGGGCCGCTGGTGGCACACCAGGGACGGCCTGGTCGTGCTGGCCAGCGAGGTCGGCGTCCTGGAGGTCCCCGACTCCGAGGTGGTCGCCAAGGGCCGGCTGCAGCCGGGCCGGATGTTCCTGGTCGACACCGCGGCCGGGAAGATCGTCTCCGACGAGGAGGTCAAGGGCGCCCTGGCGGGGGAGCACCCGTACGAGGACTGGCTGCACGCCGGCCTGGTGCACCTGCCCCAGCTGCCCGAGCGCCGTCGCGCCCGGCCCAGCCACGAGTCCGTCGTCCGCCGGCAGCAGCTGTTCGGCTACACCGAGGAGGACCTGCGCGTCCTGCTCACCCCGATGGCGTCCTCCGGCGCCGAACCGATCGGCTCGATGGGCACCGACACCCC
>DATIMX010000473.1:0-11858 GCA_035474935.1 Geodermatophilus sp.
TCACCCAGTCAATGGGGTAAGGCCCCCGCCCAGACCAGCGGGTTGATAGGCCGGAGGTGGAAGCACCGCGAGGTGTGTGAGCTGACCGGTACTAACAGGCCGAGGGCTTGACCACACGACCTACACCCCAGCCCACACACCTTGGTGCGGGCCGGGTCGGTCGACGAAGATCGCTGCACCATCCCACGCGTCCACTGTGCGGTTCTGAACGCACCAACCCCCGCCCCCCACCGGGGCCCGGCGGGTCGACAGGTGCACAGTGTTACGGCGGCCATGGCGAGAGGGAAACGCCCGGTACCATTCCGAACCCGGAAGCTAAGCCTCTCAGCGCCGATGGTACTGCCCCGGAGACGGGGTGGGAGAGTAGGACGCCGCCGGACAACCACCCCAGAACGGGGGTCAGAGCCACGTGCTCTGACCCCCGTTCTGTCGTTTCCGCACACTTCCTGCAGCACTGCGCGTGCTGCTCCCAGTCTCGAGGTACGCAGACGGTCATGAGTTCACCGCGACGAGGCGCCGGCGGTACCGGCGGTCAGGGACCCCGAGGAGGCCGTGGCGGCTCCGGACAGGGCCGTCCGCAGGGACGCGGCGCAGGCCAGCGCGGAGGCACGCCCGGTCGCGGCGGACAGGGCGCCTGGCAGGGACGGCGGCCCACCGGTGGCCGGTCCGAGGACAGCCGCGGCGGGTCGCAGGAGCGCCGTCCCGAGGGGGACCGGCCGCAGCGTCGTCCCGAGGGTGACCGGCCGCAGCGCCGTCCCCAGGGTGAGGGCGGCCGGCCGGAGGGTGCCGGGCGATCGGACTGGCGGGACCGTCGTCCGCAACGGGAGGGTGGCCCGGGGGCCGGCGCTCCCCGTCGCGAATGGCAGGACCGTCGTCCGCAGGGCGACCGGCCCACCGGCGGGCGCGCCGACTGGCGTGATCGGCGTCCGCAGGGTGACCGGACGCGGAGCGACCGCCCGGCCCGTCCGCAGCGGGACCGTCCGGGCCGTGGCGACTGGCAGGACCGTCGGCCGGGGCGAGAGCGCAGCGACTGGCAGGACCGTCGACCTGCCGGGGACCGGGACGAGGGTGCCCGCACCGGGTGGCGGGACCGTCCCCGCGCGGCGCGCGCCGACGGCGCCGCGCCGGACCGGCGCGAGGGACGTCCGCAGCGTCCCGCTGAGCCGCGGGGCGAGGGGCCGCCCCGGGAGGGCCGCTCGGGCGGGCCGCGCAGCGACTGGCGCGACCGCCGTCCTGGCGATGACCGTCGCGGGCGTCCGGAGCGAGGGGAGCGTCCGCGCCATGGCGGGGACCGCACCCCGCCGCTGCCGGCGGGCCCGGAGGTCCCGGAGTGGGCCGACCCGCGCGACCTCGACCAGTCGGTGCGGGCGGCGCTGCGTGGCCTCGACCCGCGCAACGCCCAGAAGGTGGCCGGGCACCTCGTCGTCGCCGGCACGCTCGTCGACGACCAGCCCGAGGAGGCGCTCGCCCACGCGCGGGCGGCCCGGGACCGGGCGTCGCGCATCGCCATCGTCCGGGAGGCCGTCGGCGTGGCCGCGTACCACGCCGGGGACTACGCCGAGGCAGCCCGCGAGCTGCGCGCCTACCGCCGGATGAGCGGCGACCCGGGCTACCGGGCGGTGCTCGCCGACTGCGAGCGGGCGCTGGGGCGCCCCGAGGTGGCGTTGCGGCTGGTGCGCGAGGCGCTGGCCGGGCAACCCGACGCCGAGGAGGCCGTCGAACTCCGCCTGGTCGAGGCCGGCGTGCGGCAGGACCTCGGCGAGCTCCCGGCGGCTCGGCTGGTCCTCGAAGGCGTCCTGGGCGGCTCCCCGCGGCCGGACTCGGTCGATCTCACCGACCCCACGGTGCAGCGCCTGGCGACCGCCTACGCCGACCTCCTCGAGGCGGCCGGTGAGGCAGCGGCCGCGGAGCAGTGGCGCGCCGCGGTGGCCACCCACACGCCGGAGGAGGACGTCGAGTTCTCCGAGGAGGAACTGCCCGTGGCCGACGCGGCTCCGGACGAGGACCCCGCTGTGACGGGGACCGGGTCGGGACCTGCGGCGCCGGCCGACGCGGCCGAGGACGCGGACGACCGGGATCATGCCGAGGGGGACGCCCACGGCGTGGACGAGGACGTCGAGGTCGGCGACTTCGACTTCGGCCAGGACGTCGAGGCCGAGGTCGCCGAGCTGCTGGGCGAGACCGACGCAGCCGCGGGCGACGCCGAGCACTGACCACCGACATCCGCAGCGGCGTCGTCCACACCGGCACGCTCAGTCCACAGCCCGCCGACGGGCCTGGTCCGGCCCCCAACGGGCGGCGAGGCTGCCGTCATGAGCGTGGCTGTGATCGACCGGAACGACGTGGTGCTCCGCGGGAGGCTGTCCGCCCCGGCCGAGGTCAAGACCCTGCCCAGCGGCGACACGCTGGTCAGCTTCCGGCTGGTGGTGCGCCGGCCCGAGCCTCGGGCCAGGGGGCAGTCGACCGACACGCTGCCCTGCATCACCTACGACCGTGCGCTGCAGCGGCGGATCGCGGCCTGGCAGGCCGGTGACGTCGTCGAGGTCGAGGGCGCGCTGCAGCGACGGTTCTGGCGGACCGCCTCCGGCACCGCGTCGGTGGCGGAGGTCAACTGCCGGCGCGGGCGCAAGGTGCCGCGGTCCGCGGGCCCCGACGCCCGCACCGCCTGAGCGGCCGGTCAGTCGCCGTGCGGCCGCAGCACCAGGCCCGTGCGCGGCTTGGGCACGAACAGCGTCGACTTCCGCGGCATGCGGGCGTTCGCCCGGGCCACGGCGGCGACGTCGGCCGGCGAGGGGGCGCGCAGCAGCACGGCCACGCCGCGGCGGTTCCGTGCGCCGTCGAGCGCCTCCTCGACGCCGTGCGCGATGAGCACACCCCCGTCGTCGTCGCGGCTCCACAGCTGCTGCACCAGGCCGTGGTGGACGACCACGACGTCCAGGCCGCGCCAGGCCGCGGGCGCCTCCGCGGGGACGGCGGTGAGCACACCGCCCGAGGGGGAGTCCAGCCGCACCACCCGGGAGCCGTCACTGACGAGCAGGCCCGACTCGGCGGGGTCGGCGATCCACCGCTCGACGACCTCGGTGGGGCTGCCGGCACCCCTGAGCTCGGTGACCCGGAAGCCGGCAGCTGCCGCGGGGAGCGCCTCGTCGAGGGCCAGGTCGGGCACCACCCGGTGGATCGGCTGCACCCGCAGCCCGCCCGGTCCCATGGGGGTGACCAGGGCCAGGATGGCGTGCGCCCCGTACGCCCGCGCGGCGGCGAAGCGGTGGTGCCCGTCGGCGATGACCGCGCCGGTCTCGGCGAGCGCCGTGGTCACCGCGGTGGTGAGCGCCGGGTCGGCGACCCGCCACAGGGCGTGCCGGACGCCGTCGGCATCGGTCACCTCGAGGGTCGGCGCACCGTCCTGGGCCGTGGCGGTCAGCGCCGGGACGTCGGGCTGCGGGTCGTGCGCCAGCACGATGGGCTCCAGGTCGGTCGCGGTGGCCGCGAGCAGGGCGCGGCGTCCCTCCACGGCGACGGGGAAGGTGTCCTCGTGCGGCAGGACGGCGCGGGATCCGGCCGGCGGCAGCCCGACCGCTCCCAGCCAGCCGACCGTCTCGGGAGCGCCGTCCGCGGGGCGCATGGTGTACACCCACAGCGCCGCGCCGCGGTCGCGCTCCAGCACGCCGCTGCTCTCCCAGTCGTGCAGCGTGGCGGCGGCCCCGGCGACGGAGCGTCGTGTCGCGTCGGCGCCGTCGGGGTCGGACGCGACGCCGGGCAGGATGAGGCGCACGATGTTGTGCGGATCGGCGGCGGTCAGCCGGTCCCGCCCCTCAGGGGTCACCAGGTCGTAGGCTGGCGAGCTCACCCGGGCCAGGTGGCCGGGGTCTCGTCGCCGGTAGGTGAGGGCGCGAAAGGGCCGGACCTCGAGCCCCGTCGCAGCTGCCAGGTGCGCGGAGTCCGCCGACGACGAGAGCACGACGGGAATCGTAGGAGCGGTGCGCTCCGGTCGGTGCAGGTCGCGGGCTGCGGGGGCAGAGCCGGCGGCGTCGACACCCTCCGGCGGCACCCCGACCGAGGGAGCGGCGGTGTCCGACGCGGGGGTGCCCGACGGCGACGTCTACGACTGGTACCAGCGGGGACTGCAGCTGCTGGCCAACCGGGATCCGGCCGCGGCCGCGACGATCCTCGCGCGCGCCGCCGAGGCCGAGCCCGGGTCGCGCAGCCTGCTGGAGGCCCTGGCGCGCGCCCAGTACGACGCCGGCCGCTACGCCGAGGCCGTGGGCACCTTCCACGAGCTGACCGTCCGCAACCCGGCCGACGACTACGCGCAGTTCGGCCTGGGCCTGGCGGCCAGCCGGGCGGGCGACCTGGACCTGGCCGCCGAGCACCTGGCTCTCGCCGTGGCGATGCGGCCGGACCTCGGCCACTACTCCCAGGCACTGCGCGGCGTGCGGGCCCGCCGCGGCGGGGAGACCTCGTGAGCGGCGCACCGGTCCCGCTGTCGGCCGGCGCCGCCGAGCTGCCCTGCCGCGTGTACGACGTCGCGCTGCTCGACCTGGACGGCGTCGTCTACGTCGGTCCCGAGGCGGTGCCCGGCGTGCCGCGGGCGCTGGCGGCCGCACGCGCCGCGGGCATGCGGCTGGGCTTCGTCACCAACAACGCCTCCCGGACGCCGGAGGAGGTCGCCGGGCACCTCACCGCCCTCGACGTCCCGGCGAGCGCCGCGGAGGTGATCACCAGCTCGCAGGCGGCGGCCACCGTCGTCGCGCAGCGGCTGGGCGTCGGCGCCCGTGTGCTGCCCGTCGGAGGTCCCGGGGTCGCCGCCGCGCTCGAGGCCGCGGGACTCACCGTGGTGGGCCGCGCCGAGGACGAGCCGCGCGCGGTGGTGCAGGGCTACGGCCGCGACGTCGGGTGGACCGAGCTGGCCGAGGCCGTGGTGGCGGTGCGCAACGGCGCCGAGCACGTCGCCACCAACGCCGACGCCACCATCCCCTCACCGCGTGGCCCGCTGCCCGGCAACGGCGCGCTGGTGGGCGTGGTCAGCGCCGTGACCGGCCGGCGTCCGCTGGTGACCGGCAAGCCGGACCCGGCCATGCACGCCGAGTGCGTCCGCCGCACGGGCGCACGCCGTCCGCTGGTCGTGGGTGACCGGCTGGACACCGACGTCGAGGGCGGGCGCCGGGCCGGCGCGGCGACGCTGCTGGTCCTCAGCGGCGTGACCGACCCGGCGGTCCTGCTCGCCGCCGGCCCGGACCAGCGGCCCGACCTGCTCGCGCCCGACGCCGGCGGACTGCTCACCCCCCACCCGGGCGTGGTCGCCGAGCACGGGGGATGGCGCTGCGGGGAGTGGACGGCTCGGTCCGGCGACGGACCCCTGCGGCTGGGCCGGGACGTCCTGGGGGCGCCCGCGAGCGCCGACGGCCTCGACGGGCTCCGTGCGCTCTGCGTCGCGCACTGGGTGCGGCACCCCGAGGCTGCCGTGCCGGTGCAGGTGACGGCCGACGACGAGGCCGCCGCCGTCGTGCTGCGGCAGTGGGCGCTGGCGTCCTGAGGTGCCCGGTGGCCGGCACAGCCCTCCTGCAGAGGCCCTCCCACGGTGGGGGTAGGAGGGTCCTTCCTCAGAGCAGGGAGCGCAGCCGGAGCATGTCCCGCAGGCCGGCCTCCAGCTTCACCCGCCCCGACGCCCAGGCCGGGCCGAACGACAGGTGGCCATCGGTCAGCGCGACGAGGTCGTCACTGGTCATGGTGAGCCGGATGTCGGCCTTCTCCACCGACGAGCCGTCGGGCTCGGCCCGCAGCTCGCGCACCGAACCCCGGGCCAGCCGGCCGCGGACGACCTGCCCGAGGTCGGTCAGCCGGCAGGACAGGCTGCGGTCCAGGCCCTGGGCCGCCGGCTTGGCCGCGAGGTCGCCGAGGATGCCCTCGAGGGCGGTCATGCACTGCTCCATCGTCGCCACGCGGGCACGCCTCCATCGTGTTCGGGGACCGGGCGGCCGAACGCTAGCGCCCGCCGCCGGCCCGTGTGCGTCGCCCCCGGCCGGTACCCTCGCGGGCCGGGGGAACAGCACCGGGCCGTGCCCGGACCGCCCGTCCCCGAGGTCCTGCCGGCGTCCGCTCGCGCCGCGCCCGTCCACCCGAGAGGCCCGCGATGACCGACCCGAACCGACCGCGACCGGTGCCGGGGCCGCCCCGGCCCGGCCCGTGGGGCGGTCCGGCGCCGATCCCGGCCACGACGGCGTCTCCGGAGCCGGTGGCGGTGCCGGTGGAGGCGCCGGCCGCGGACGAGGGTGCGCCGTTCGCCGACCTCTCCCTGCGGCCGGTGGCCGAGCACGTCGCCGTCTTCGAGGCCGAGCACGCCCGGCTGCAGCGCGAGCTCGGCACGATCGACCAGCTCTGATGGTCCGCCGCAGCCGGCTCGACGCGGAGCTCGTGCGGCGGGGCCTGGCCCGCTCCCGGGAACACGCCGTCGCCCTCATCGCCGAGGGTCGGGTCGCCGTCTCCGGGCGGGCCGCCACCAAAGCCGCGACCGGGGTCGACGCCAACACGCCCGTCGTCGTCCGCACCGATCACGACGAGCCCACCTGGGTCTCCCGCGGGGCGCACAAACTGCTCGGCGCGCTCGAGGCCTTCCCGGTCCCGGTCGAGGGCCGGCGCGCGCTGGACGCCGGCGCCTCCACCGGCGGCTTCACCGAGGTGCTGCTGCGCCGCGGCGCCCGGGAGGTCGTGGCGGTCGACGTCGGCTACGGCGAGCTGGCCTGGTCGCTGCGCACCGACGAGCGGGTGCGGGTCCTGGAGCGCACCAACGTCCGCACGCTCACCCCCGAACAGGTCGACGGCCCGGTGGACCTGGTCGTCGCCGATCTGTCGTTCATCTCGCTGCGCCTGGTGCTCCCCGCCCTCACCGCCTGCGCCACCCCTGAGGCCGACCTGCTGCCCATGGTCAAACCACAGTTCGAGGTCGGCCGTGAGCGCCTCGGCGCCGGCGGCGTGGTGCGCGACCCGGTGCACCGGCAGGACGCCGTCCTGGCGGTGGCACGGGCGGCCGCCGACCTGGGGTGGGGGACGGCCGGCGTCGTCGCCAGCCCGCTGCCCGGCCCGGCCGGCAACGTCGAGTTCTTCCTCTGGCTGCGCCGGGACGCCGGGCCGCCGCGGGAGGACGAGGTGCGCCGCGCCGTGGAGGAGGGCCCGTCGTGACGGGTACCCACCACCCGTCGGCCGGCGAGCACCACGGCCGCGCCGGCACCCTGCCGGCCACCGCCACCGAGGAGGACCCGTGACCGAGCTTGCGAGGGCACACAGGGACACAGCACTGCCCGGCACGCCACTGACGAGCGCCAGCGAGGAGGAAGCGTGACAGAGATCAGCCCCACCGTCTGGGCACCCAGTGGAAGCCGGCACGTGCTGCTCGCCGTGCACACCGGCCGCCAGGACATCGTCGAGCTCGCCCGCAGCTCCGCCGCCCGCATGGCCAAGGGCGGCATCACCGTGCGGCTGCTCGAGGACGAGGCGCAGGCGCTCGGGATCGAGGGCGCCCAGGTGGTGCCTGCGGACGCCGAGGCCGCCCGTGGCGCGGAGATCGTCATGGTCTTCGGCGGCGACGGCACCTTCCTGCGCGCCGCCGAGCTCGCCCGCTACAGCAACGCCGCGCTCATGGGGGTCAACCTCGGCCGGGTCGGCTTCCTCGCCGAGACCGAGCCCGAGGCGGTCGAGGAGACCCTCACCGCGATCGAGCGGTGCGAGTACTCGGTCGAGAAGCGCCTGGCCATCGAGGTCGACGTCCTCGACGCCAGCGGCGCCGTCGTCGGCGGCACCTGGGCGCTGAACGAGGCGTCGGTGGAGAAGTCCGAGCGCTCGCGGGTGCTGGACCTCGTCGTGGCCATCGACGGCCGCCCGCTCACCAGCTTCGGCTGCGACGGCGTCCTGTTTGCCACGCCCACTGGGTCCACGGCCTACGCGTTCTCCGCCGGCGGGCCGGTCGTGTGGCCCGACGTCGAGGCGATGCTGGTCGTCCCGTCGAACGCGCACGCGCTGTTCTCCCGCCCGCTGGTCACCTCGCCGGACTCGGTGCTCACCGTGGCCATCCCGGCTGACGGCAACCGCGCCCGCGTGTCCGCCGACGGGCGGCGCGCGCTGGAGGTGCCCGAGGGCGGACGGGTCGACGTCCGCCGGGCCGCCCGGCCGGTGCGCATCGCACGGGTGCACAAGACCACGTTCGGCGACCGGCTGGTGGCCAAGTTCGGCCTGCCGGTGCGCGGTTTCCGCGACGCCCGCCGGCACGACCCGGGCCACGAGATGGCTCCGGACCGCAACGTGCTGACCCGCGGCTGGGTCCGGGGCAACGGAGAGGAGGGGGGCCGCGGTGGCGGCACGGACGACGACGACGCGTGAGACCCGGCGGCCGGCCCGCGCGGCGCAGCCGGCCGAGCCGGTCGCTCCTCCCGAGCCGGCCGACGGCGGGATGACGATGGGCCGGCTGACCGAGCTGCGCATCCGCGGCCTCGGCGCCATCGACGACGTCACCCTCGAGCTCGGCGACGGCCTGACCGTGGTCACCGGGGAGACCGGCGCGGGCAAGACGATGGTTGTCACGGGACTGACGCTGCTCTTCGGCGGCCGGGCCGATCCCGGTCGCGTGCGCGCCAACGGGCGGGCCGGCGTCGAGGGGCGGCTGGCGCTGCCCGCCGACTCCCCGGTGTGGGAGCGGGCGGCCGACGCCGGCGCCGACCCCGACGACGACGGCACGCTGATCCTGGCCCGCACGGTCAGCGCCGAGGGCCGGTCGCGCGCCCACCTCGGCGGGCGCAGCGTCCCGGTCGGGGTCGTCGCCGAGCTGGCCGAGGGGCTGCTCGCGGTACACGGGCAGAGCGACCAGCTGCGGCTGTCCCGCCCGGCCGAGCAGCGCCGGGCCCTGGACCGCTACGCCGGCACCGGCCACCTGGAGCTCCTGGACCGCTACCGCGAGGCGTACGGCCGGTGGCGGCAGCTGGCCGGCGACCTCGAGCGCCGCCGCAGGCAGGCCCGGGAGCTGGCGCAGGCCGCCGACGTCCTCCGGCACGGGCTGGAGGAGATCGAGGCCGTGGGCCCGCAGCCGGGGGAGGACGACGAGCTGGACGCCCAGGCGCGGCGGCTCAGCGACGCCGACGCGCTGCGTGCCGCCGCCGACGAGGCCCGCACCGCGCTGGTCGGCGACGTCACCGGCGACCTCGGGGACGACCTGCCGCAGGACGCCAGCGCCGCGTTGGCCATCGCCGAGCGGGCGCTGGCCGCCTCCGACGACCCCACGCTGGTGATGCTGGCCCAGGACCTCAACGACGCGGTCGCGGTCGTCTCCGACGTCGCCGGTCAGCTGGCCACCTACGTCGCCGACCTCGACGCCGACCCCGCGCGGCTGGCCGAGGTGATGGACCGCCGCGCGGCGATCACCGGACTGGTGCGCAAGTACGCCGATGTCGGCGAGGGGGTGGCCGGCGTCCTGGCCTGGGCCGAGGACGCCCGCCGCCGGCTGGACGAGCTCGACGTCTCCGACGAGGCGCTCGAGGCGCTGGAGGCCGCGCGCGACGCCGCCCGCGCCGAGGTCGACGACCTCGGCGCGCAGGTGTCGGCCGGGCGCCGGGCGGCGGCCGATGGTTTCGCCGCCGAGGTGGGCCGGGAGCTGGCCGGGCTGGCGATGAAGAGCGCCCGCGTCTCCTTCGCCATCGACAGCGACCCCGACGCCCCCGGCCCCGAGGGCATCGACGAGGTGGCGCTGCTGATGGCCGCGCACCCCGGCGCCCCGCCGCGGCCGGTGCACAAGGGCGCCTCCGGCGGTGAGCTGTCGCGGGTGATGCTCGCCATCGAGGTGGTCTTCGCCGGCGCCGACCCGGTGCCGGTGATGGTCTTCGACGAGGTCGACGCCGGGGTCGGCGGGCAGGCCGCCGGGGAGATCGGCCGGCGGCTGGCGCGGCTGGCGCGGCAGCACCAGGTCGTCGTCGTCACCCACCTGGCGCAGGTCGCGGCGTTCGCCGACACCCACCTGGTCGTGGACAAGTCCCCGGACACCGGTGCGGGCGTGACCGCCACGGACATCCGGGCGGTCCACGGCGAGGACCGGGTGCGCGAGCTGGCCCGGATGCTCTCCGGGCTCACCGACAGCGACACCGGTCAGGCGCACGCCCGGGAGCTGCTGGCCGTGGCGGCCACCGCACGCGCGGCGGCGTAGCGGAGGCGATCCGGCGGCCAGGAGTGACGGCGGAACGAGTGGGGTAGGGCCGGATCGTGCCCCACCGACGTCGCACCGCCGCAGCCGCGCGGCCCCTCGCCCACCGCCCCCTGACCGGTGCCGCCCGGTGAGCTGCTTCTCCTCCGCCGACGAGTCGGCGCACTACGGCTTCAGTGTCTGCATGCTGCTCACGCAGTACCGCGAGCAGCTGGGCTGGGCGCGCGAGGGCGTCGTCGAGCTCGGCACCGGTGACGCCACCGCCATCGCCGACGTGGTGGCCGGCCTGCCGGAGCTGCGGGTGCGCAGTTTCGACATCAGCGCCTCGTCGGTCGCGCGGGCCCGGGACAACATCGCCACCCGCGGGGTCGCCGACCGGTACACCGTGGAGCTCGGCGACTTCTTCGACGGCGCCGACTCCGCAGCCGGGGCAGTGGCGTCCACGGTGATCGCCAACCCGCCCTACATCCCGGCGCCGGACCGCGACATCCTCATGCCCGAGCTGTGGGGCGGGGTGTACGGCAACGACCTGGTGCTGCAGCTGCTCAAGGCCGGCTACCGCAACGTCGTCACCGCGGTGCCGAGCTACGCCGACCCGGAGACGACGGTCCGGACGGCGGAGGACCTCGGCTACCGGGTCGCGAACTTCCTCGCGATGGGCCTGGACTACGGCGAGTACAGCAGCGAGCCCAAGGTGCGTGACCACATCCGCCGGCTGGTCGCCGAGGGCCGCGGCTGGGCGGGTGAGGGCGAGTACATGGTCGCCGTCGCGCTGTTCACGCAGGACCCGGACATCCCCGGCGACCGCGCCGGCCAGTTGCTGCGGGCGCTGCAGGTCGCACCGTCATCCTCCGGATGACACCGCGGCCAGGTGCCGTCCCCCGGGTGCGCCGAGCCCGTCCCGGCCCCCGTCGCGGAGGCCTCCGGCCCCCACTCCTCGAACCGCCCCGCAGGGCGACCCACCTGGGCGGGCTCCCTCACCGCCGCTTGGCGTAGCCGGCGAGCCCGAACTGCAGCAGGGCCAGGCCGCGCTCGCCGCGGGCGCGCAGCTCGGCGGACAGCTCCGGGCCGGAGACGCCGGCGAGCACCCGGTCGCGGGCCAGCTCCAGCAGCGCGGCGTAGAGGCTGAGCACCGCGTGCGCGGCCAGCCACGGCGCCAGCTCACCGGGCTCGGCCTGCGTCTCCTCGGCGATCAGCTCGGCCAGCGCGGTGGTCAGCTCGCCGAGGATCTCCCGCTCGCGCACCTGCAGGGTGCGGCTGCCGCGGATCACCTGCGCCATCTCGGCCACGCCCGCGGCGGCCTCGGGTGCGCCGAGCCCGCTCATCGCCCGGACGACGAAGGTACCGGCCGCCGCAGTCACCGACTCGCCGGCGGGTCGGGTGCGGACCGCCTCGAGCAGCGCCGCCCGCATCGGCGGGTCGGCCTCGAAGACCAGCCCCTCCTTGACCGGGAAGTGGTTGAACACCGTCTTCTCGACCACGCCCGCGCGCTGGGCGATCTCGACCACGCTCACCGCGTCGAAGCCACGCTCGGCGAACAGCTCGGCGGCGGCGTCGACGATGGCGGCCCGGGTCTCCTGCCGACGGAGCTCGCGCCGGCCGGGGCCGGGAGCGGCACGGCGGCTCCGGCGCGCCTTCTCGGGGGCCTCGGTCGCGAGGGGCGGGTCGGTCTCGGCGGGCG
>DATIMX010000474.1:0-5004 GCA_035474935.1 Geodermatophilus sp.
ACCAGAAGTAGATGCCGGCGTAGGCGGCGAACACCACGGTGCCGAAGACGACGTAGTGGAAGTGCGCGACGACGAAGTACGAGTCGGACACGTGCCAGTCCAGCGGCGGGCTGGCCAACAGCACGCCGGTGAGGCCGCCGAGGAGGAAGGTGACCAGGAAGCCGATCGAGAACAGCATCGGCGTCTCGAAGGTCATCTGGCCGCGCCACATGGTGCCGATCCAGTTGAAGAACTTGATGCCGGTCGGCACGGCGATCAGGTAGGTCAGGAAGGCGAAGAAGGGCAGCAGCACCGCACCGGTCGCGTACATGTGGTGCGCCCACACCGTGAGCGACAGACCGCCGATGGCCAGGGTCGCGAAGACCATGCCCTTGTAGCCGAACAGCGGCTTGCGGCTGAACACCGGGATGATCTCGGTGACGATGCCGAAGAACGGCAGCGCGATGATGTAGACCTCGGGGTGCCCGAAGAACCAGAACAGGTGCTGCCACAGCATCGGCCCCCCGTTCTCCTCCGTGTACACCACCGCGCCGAGCTGCCGGTCGGCGAGCAAGGCCATCAGGGCGGCGGTGAGGATCGGGAAGGCAAAGAGCACCAGCAGGCTGGTGACCAGCGTGTTCCAGCAGAAGATCGGCATCCGGAACATCGTCATCCCCGGCGCCCGCAGGCAGACGAGCGTGGTGGCGAAGTTGACCGCACCGAGGATCGTGCCCAGACCGGACACCGCCAGGCCGGCGATCCACAGATCGGGGCCGACGCCGGGGCTGTTGGTCACGTCCGACAGCGGGGTGTAGGCGTACCAGCCGAAGTCGGCGGCGCCGCCCGGGGTGAAGAACCCCGAGACCGCCATCGTGCTGCCGAACAGGAACAGCCAGTACGAGAGGGCATTCAGCCGCGGGAAGGCGACATCGGGGGCGCCGATCTGCAGCGGCATGATCAGGTTGCCGAACGCGAAGAACAGCGGCGTCGCGAAGAACAGCAGCATGATCGTGCCGTGCATGGTGACCAGCTGGTTGTACTGCTCCGGCGACAGGAACTGCAGAGCCGGCCGGGCCAGCTCCCCGCGCATGAGCATCGCCATCAGCCCGCCGATGACGAACCACACGAACGACGTGACCAGGTACATCAGGCCGATCGTCTTGTGGTCGGTGGTCCGCAGCAGGTTCGACAGCCGCGAGCCCTTGTCCGGCACATGGGCCGTGCTCGAGCGCGTGACGATGGGGTGCGGGGCCAGAGCTGTCATGCGGCGACTCCCAGGGGTGACCGCGCTCCTCCGACTCGGAGCTGGTCTCCATGGTGTCCCAACAACGCAGGTCAGGGAAGCCGGGGCGGCCCGGAGGATCCGCGCCCGCGGCAGGAGCGCCTCAGCCGGCGGAGCGCCTGGCGGCCGACCAGGCGGTCACGTCGACGGCGACGCCGTCCGGCGCCTCGTCGTCGGACACCAGCCAGCTGCCCTCCCGGCCCAGCTCGGAGGACAGCCACGCCCGGATCTGCAGGTCGAAGGCGTGCTCGGGCGCGGCAGTCGTGGAGCTGACCGGACCGAGGAAGGTCAGGTCGGTCTCACCACCCTCGGCGAAGCGCAGCACCACGCGGCAGCGCGAGCGCCGGTGCCGGGCCGGGGGCACGACCTCCCGGACGACGGCGGTGTCGGCACCGGCCGCGGCAGCCAGGGACGACCCGCAGGCACGCAGCCGGGTCACGAACTCCTGGGCGGCGTCCACGGACCCCGCCGGACGGCGCACCGGCGCCGGGAGCGGGGGCACGACGGGGCGGAGGGCGGTGTCCACGTCGCAGTTCTCGGCAGTTCCGCCGCCGGTCGGCACCGCCGGGCGGACCGGATCGTTCCCATCCGGCGGCCGGTGTCACCGCGTGGTGGAGACGACGCCGCCGCCACCGCCCATCTGCACGTCGGCGGGCAGCTCGGTCGGTGTCGTGGCTGCCGCCTTGGCGCTGCCCCGAGTGCGCCGCTCCACGAACCGCGCCAGCCACGACAGCTGCAGGTTGATCCCGATGTAGATCGCCGCGGCGGCGATGTAGAGCTGGAACGTGTACTGGTTGCCGAACTGCAGCGTGAAGAACTCGACCAGGCCCCGCGCTCCGCGCAGCAGCTCCGGGAAGCTGATGATGAACCCGAGCGAGGTGTCCTTGAGCAGCACGATGAGCTGGGCGATGAGCACCGGGAGCATGCGCCGGATGGCCTGCGGGAGCAGCACCAGGGTCATGACCTGCGTCTTGCGCATGCCCAGCCCGTAGGCGGCCTCGCGCTGGCCGCGGTCCACCGACAGGATGCCGGCGCGGAAGATCTCGGCGAGCACCGCGGAGTTGTACAGAACCAGGCCGCTGACGAGCGCCCAGAACGCGCTGAGCCGGATCCCGAACTTCGGGAGCAGGAAGTAGAGCGCGAAGATCAGGACCAGCAGGGGCACCGCGCGGAAGAACTCGATCAGCGTCGACACGAGCACGCGGATCCAGTTGTGCTCCGAGAGCCGGCCCACCACGAGCAGCAGACCCAGCAGGGTGGCGAGCACCATGCCGACGATGGCGGCCTGGAGCGTGCGCAGCAGGGCCAGACCGAGCGCCTGCGGCACCTGGCTGGCCGGGTCGAACAAGACCGCCCAGCGCTGTGCCTCCAGCTGTCCGTTGCCGGCCAGACGGACGAGCACGAGGGCGCCGATCGCACCGACGACGAGGGCGCCGACCGCCGTGCCGATGCGGATGCGCCGGCGGGCCTTGGGGCCGGGCAGGTCGAAGAGGACCGGTGTCGTCATCGCAGGATCGCCACCCGGCGCTCGATCCGGTTGACCGCCGCGGCGGACGGAAGGGTGATCACCATGTAGCCCACGACCACGCCGACGAGCACGAGGGTCAGGTCACCGGCGTCGGCGTTGACCAACCGGGGCAGCAGCGAGCTCAGCTCGCTGACGGAGAAGCCCGCCGCGATGGAGGTGTTCTTCACCATCGCGATCAGCACGTTGCCCAGGGGCGGGACGACGGTCCGGAACGCCTGGGGGAGGACGACCGCGCTGAGGGACTGCCCGAAGGTCAGCCCGAGCGCCCGCGCGGCCTCGGCCTGGCCGGGCGACACAGCGTTGACCCCCGAGCGCAGCGCCTCGCAGACGAACGCGGCGGTGTAGAGGCCGACCGACAGGACGGCCCCCGGGAAGAAGCCGACGACGAAGTCGATCTGTGGCAACCCGAAGATGATGAAGAAGAAGACCACCGTGAGCGGCGTGTTGCGGAGGGTCTCGACGTAGACGGTGGCCAACCCGCGCAGCGGGGGGATCGGGCTGACGCGCATCGCGGCCAGGAGCGTGCCGAGCACCAGCGCCAGGAGGCCCGCCAGCAGCGACAGACCGAGAGTGGTCAAGAACGCATCGAGGAACAGGTCGGCGTTCTCGCGCACGAAGTCCACGGCGCCTCCTCTCCGGTTCGGGACGGCTGAGCGCCGCCGGGCGGGGGTCCCCGCCCGGCGGCCTCAGGAGATCCGCTCGGTCAGTAGCGGTCGATCGTCGGAGGCTGGGGAGCCGGCTCGCCGGTGATGGCACCCGCGGTGCGGTCCCACGCCGCGGCCCAGCTGCCGTCCTGGAAGGCCTGCTCGAGGGTGTCGTTGATGAAGGCGCGGAACTCGTCGTCGCCCTTCGTCAGGCCGATGCCGTACGGCTCCTCGGTGAAGGGGTTGCCCACCAGTTCGAACGCGCCCTGGCCGCCCTGCACGAGGCCGGTGAGGATGACGTTGTCGGTGGTCACCGCGTCGACCTGGCCGTTGCGCAAGGCGTCGGCGCACTTGGAGTAGACGTCGAACAGCGTGAGCTGGGCCTCGGGGTAGTTGTCCCGGATGTTCTGGGCCGGGGTCGAGCCCTCCACCGAGCAGACCCGCTTGCCCGCGAGGTCGTCCGGGCCCTCGATGCCCAGCGGGTTGCCCGTGGCGACCATGATGTCCTGGCCGGCCACGTAGTAGGGTCCCGCGAAGTCGATGAGCTGCTTGCGGGCGTCGTTGATCGTGTAGGTCGCCACGACGATGTCGACGTCGCCGTTCTGGATGAACGACTCCCGGTTGGCCGACACCGTCTCCTTCCACTCGATGTCCTGGGGGGCGATGCCCAGCCCGCCGGCGACGATCTTCGCGACCTCGACGTCGAAGCCCTCGGGGACGCCCTGCGGGTTGGCCAGGCCGAAGCCGGGCTGGTCGAACTTGGTGCCGACGGTGATGGACCCGGCCTCGGCGAGCTGGGCCATCGTGCTCCCGGCGGGGAACTCGACGTCCTGGGCGACCTCAGGAGCGTTCGAGGTGGCCTCCTCGGCCTGCTGGCCGGCCTCGCTGGAGCAGCCGGCTAGCACGAGGCCGAGGGCCCCCAGGGTGGCGGCGTAGCGGGTGATGCGCATGTGCGTTCCTCTCTACCGGGCTCAGTGGGTGAGGATCTTCGCGAGGAAGTCCTTGGCCCGGTCCGACTGCGGGTTGGTGAAGAAGGTCTCGGGGTCGGTGGACTCGACGATCCGGCCGCCGTCCATGAACACGACCCGGTTGGCCGCGCGGCGGGCGAAGCCCATCTCGTGCGTGACGACGATCATCGTCATGCCCTCGTGGGCCAGGGACGTCATGACGTCGAGGACCTCGTTGATCATCTCGGGGTCCAGGGCCGACGTCGGCTCGTCGAAGAGCATGACCTTGGGGTCCATGGCCAGGGCGCGCGCGATCGCGACTCGTTGCTGCTGACCGCCCGACAGCTGGGCCGGGTACTTCGCCGCCTGCTCGTCGATGCCCACGCGGGTGAGCAGCTCGTGCCCCCGCGCCTCGGCTTCGGCCTTCTTGGCGCCCCGTACCTTCAGAGGCCCGAGGGTGACGTTCTCGAGGATCGTCTTGTGGGCGAACAGGTTGAACGACTGGAAGACCATTCCCACGTCGGCACGCAGCTGAGCGAGACCCTTGCCCTCCTCCGGCAGCACCTTGCCGTCGACCTTGATCTCGCCTTCCTGGATCGTCTCGAGCCGGTTGATGGCCCGGCA
>DATIMX010000475.1:0-7748 GCA_035474935.1 Geodermatophilus sp.
GAGACCCTGCCGGGGGGAAGGGTGACCCAGGTCACCCGGACCCCCGCCGGGTCGGCCGTTACCCGACGGTAACCTCGACCATCGGAGCAGGCGGGCGCTGGCCCGCGCCCCTGATGCGTGGAGGTGGGTTGACGATGGACATCGTCGTTCTGGTCAAGCAGGTCCCCGACTCCGGGAGCGAGCGCAACCTGGACCCGGCGGACAACACCGTCGCCCGGGGGAGTGCGGACAACGTCGTCAACGAGATCGACGAGTACGCCATCGAGGAGGCCCTCCAGCTCAAGGAGGCCCACGGCGGCGAGGTCACCCTGCTGACCGTCGGCCCGGACTCGGCCGCCGACGCGATCCGCAAGGCGCTGTCCATGGGCGCGGACCGGGCCGTGCACGTCGTCGACGACGCCATCCACGGCGCCTGCGCACCGCAGACCAGCGCCATCCTGGCCGCGGCGCTGCAGCAGATGTCCTTCGACATCGTGCTGTGCGGTGCCGAGTCCACCGACGGGCAGCTGTCCGTGATGCCGGCGCTGCTGGCCGAGCGGCTGGGCATCCCGCAGCTGTCGGGCGCGCGCAAGCTGACCGTCGAGGGCGGCGTGGCGCGGGTCGAACGGCAGACCGACGGCGGCTACTGGGCGCTGGAGGCGCCGCTGCCGGCGATCGTGTCCACCTGGGACACCATCAACGAGCCGCGCTACCCGTCCTTCAAGGGGATCATGGCCGCCAAGAAGAAGCCGGTGGAGAAGAAGTCGCTGGCCGACCTCGGCATCGATCCCTCCACGGTCGGCCTGGCCACCGCCACCAGCCAGGTGCTCGACTTCGCCGGCCGCCCGCCCAAGGGCGCCGGTGTCAAGGTCACCGACGAGGGCGACGGCGCCGCGAAGCTGGTCGACTTCCTGGCCACCCAGAAGATCGTCTGACCCGGATCGAAGCGCAGGAGGAGACACAGTCATGGCAGAGGTGCTGGTCCTCGTCGAGCTCAACCCGACCGGTGAGGGCGTCCGCAAGACCACGCTCGAGGCGCTGACCGCCGCCCGCGCGCTCGGCGAGCCCTCCGCGGTCGTCGTCGGCGGTCCCGGCGCGGCGGCCGCGGCGAAGGCACAGCTGGCCGAGTACGGCGCGCAGAAGGTCTACGTCGCCGAGTCCGAGGAGGTCGACCAGTACCTGGTCGCCCCCAAGGCCGAGGTGCTCGCGGCTCTGGTGACCGAGAAGTCCCCGGCCGCGGTGGTCATCCCGTCCTCCCCGGAGGGCAAGGAGATCGCCGGCCGGCTGGCCATCAAGACCGGCAGCGGCTTCCTCACCGACGTCACCGACATCGCCCCCGACGGCACGGCGACCCAGGTCGCCTTCGCCGGGGCGACGATCGTGCACTCCAAGGTCACCGTCGGCACCCCGATCTACACGGTGCGCGGCAACTCGGTCACCCCCGAGCCGGCCCCCGGCGCGGCCGAGGAGGAGCAGGTGGCCGTGGCCCTCTCCGACGCCGCCAGGGCCACCCGCGTCGTGGACCGGGTCGTGGAGCAGAAGTCCTCCCGCCCGGAGCTGACCGAGGCCTCGATCGTCGTCTCCGGCGGTCGCGGGGTGGCCTCGGCGGAGAACTTCTCCATCATCGAGGGGCTCGCGGATTCCCTCGGTGCGGCGGTCGGCGCCTCCCGCGCCGCGGTCGACTCCGGCTACTACCCGCACACCTTCCAGGTGGGGCAGACCGGCAAGACCGTCAGCCCGCAGCTCTACATCGCGGTCGGCATCTCCGGGGCCATCCAGCACCGGGCCGGCATGCAGACCTCGAAGACGATCGTGGCGGTCAACAAGGACCCCGAGGCCCCGATCTTCGAGCTGGCCGACTTCGGCGTCGTGGGCGACCTGAACACCGTCGTCCCGCAGGCCACCGAGGCCATCAACGCCCGCAAATGAAGGACCCCCTGCCCCCTCCGCTCGCAAGCTCGCGGTGGGGGGCAGGGGGCCACAGCGAGGCCGTTCCAGCACGTCACGCGTCGAGCGCCGGTCCCCCGTCTGGGGCCGGCGCTCGACGTCTGTCCGGCGGGAAGCGTCCGGGGGCCGACCGGGTTGGCGGAGAGGTGGACGCGAGCGCGGTGCCGGGGATCCTCGACCAGGCACACCGGCGGACGACGGCGGGCCTGCTCATGCTCGTCACCTTCATCGCGTTCGAGGCCATGGCCGTCGGGACGGCGATGCCCACCGCGGTCGCCGAGCTCGACGGGCTGGCCTGGTACGGCTGGCCGTTCAGCGCCTTCCTCGTGGCCTCGGTCGTGGGCATGGTCGTCGGCGGGGACGCCGGTGACCGCCGCGGTCCCCGCGTGGCGCTGCCCTGGGGCGTCGCGGCCTTCGCGGCCGGGCTGCTGGTCGCCGGCCTGGCCGGGAGCATGGCGGTCTTCATCGCCGGACGGGCCCTGCAGGGGCTCGGCGGCGGCGTCATGGTGGTCCTGCTGTACGTCATCGCGGGCCAGGCCTACGACTCCTCCCTGCGGCCCCGCCTGTTCGGCGCGATCTCCGCGGCGTGGGTGCTCCCGGCCCTGGTGGGGCCGGTCGTGGCCGGACTGGTCACCACGCACGCCAGCTGGCGGCTGGTCTTCCTCGGTCTGCTGCCGCTGATCGTCCTCGGCGCGCTGCTGGTGCTCTCGGCCGGGCGGTCGCTGACCGCGCCGGACCGCCCGCCGCCCCCGGCGAGGGGACGGCGGTGGTGGGCGGTGCTCGCCGGTCTCGGCATCGTGGCGCTGCAGTACGCCGGCCAGCGCCTGGACCTGCTGGCGGTGCCCGTCGCCGTCCTCGGGGCGGGCGCCCTGGTCGCCGGCCTGCGCCCGCTGCTGCCGCGCGGGACCGCCCGCGTCGCACGGGGACTGCCGGCGGTGGTCGCCTCCCGTGGGCTCCTGGCCGGCGCCTTCTTCGGCATGGACGCGCTGATCCCGCTGCTGCTGACCACCGTGCACGGCTACAGCCCGACCGCCGCGGGTCTCCCGCTGACCGCCGGCGCGGTCGGCTGGGCGCTGGCCTCGCAGCTGCAGGGCCGCTTCCCGCAGGTGCCGCGGGAGCGGCTGCTGCGCCTCGGTTTCGTGCTGCTCGCCGCCGGCCTGGCCGCGACCGTGCTGGCCGCGGTCCCCGCGCTGGGCGGCTGGCCGGCCTACCTGACCTGGGCGCTCGCCGGCCTGGGCATGGGCCTGGGCATGCCCAGCGTCGGCGTCCTGCTGCTCGAGCAGTCACCGGAACACCGCAGGGGCGCGGACTCGGCCGCGCTGCAGATCGCCGACGTCACCCTGTCGGCACTGTCCATCGGGCTGGCCGGCGTCCTCGTGGCGGCGGCCACCGAGGGGTTGCTCGGCTTGCCCGCGGCCGTGACGGCGTCCATCGCCGGCTGCACCGCCCTCGCGCTGCTGGGCGCCCGGCTGGCCGGGCGGGCGGCTGCTCCGCCGCGGGAGGCGGTCCGCGGCGCCGGGACTACCCTGGCGGCGTCATGAGCAGCTCCGAGGCGGTGTACCTGGACCACGCGGCGACCACGCCGATGCTGCCCGCGGTGCTGGCCGCGATGACCGAGCAGCTGGGCCGCGTGGGCAACGCCTCCTCGCTGCACGCCAGCGGCCGCGCCGCGCGCCGGGTCGCCGAGCAGTCGCGCGAGCGGCTGGCCGAGGCACTGGGCGCGCGCCCGTCGGAGGTGCTGTTCACCGGCGGCGGCACCGAGAGCGACAACCTCGCCGTCAAGGGCCTGTTCTGGGCCCGGCGCGACGCCGACTCCCGCCGCCGGCGCATCGTGGTCAGCCCCGCGGAGCACCACGCGGTGCTCGACAGCGTCGAGTGGCTGGCCAAGCACGACGGCGCCGACGTCACCTGGCTGCCCGTCGAGCCGACCGGCCGGATCACCCCCGGGGCGCTGCACGCGGCGCTGGGCACCGGTGAGGACGTCGCCCTGGCCAGCGTCATGTGGGCCAACAACGAGATCGGCACGGTCAGCGACCTGGCCGCGCTCGCCGAGGTCGCGCACGACGTGGGCGTCCCGCTGCACAGCGACGCCGTCCAGGCGGTCGGGCAGGTGCCGGTCGACTTCGCCGCCAGCGGCGTCGACGCCCTCACCATGACCGGCCACAAGCTCGGCGGCCCGATGGGCGCCGGCGTCCTGCTGCTGCGCCGCGAGGCCGAGTGCACCCCGCTGCTGCACGGCGGCGGGCAGGAGCGCGACGTGCGCTCCGGCACCCTCGACGTCGCCGCGATCGTCGGGCTGCAGGTGGCCACCACCCTCGCCGTCACCGAGCGGGAGGAGCGGGCCGCGCGGCTGTCCGTGCTCCGCGACCGGCTGGTGGCCGGCGTGATGGCCCAGGTGCCCGACGCCCAGCTCAACGGCGCGCCGCTGGACGACGTCGTCGCCGGCGGGCCGGGGCGGCTGCCCGGGAACGCCCACCTGTCCTTCCCCGGCGCCGAGGGCGACGCGCTGCTCATGCTGCTCGACGCCCGCGGCGTGGAGTGCTCCACGGGGTCGGCCTGCAGCGCCGGTGTCGCGCGGCCCAGCCACGTCCTGCTGGCCACCGGCGCCGACCCCGACCGCGCACGCAGCTCGCTGCGCTTCAGCCTCGGGCACACCTCGACCGACGCCGACGTCGACGCGTTGCTCGACGTGATCGGCCCGGTCGTCGAGCGTGCCCGCCGCGCGGGGATGGGCAGGCGATGAGGCGACAGGGAGCGAGCATCGTAGCGAGGTCGCGGAGCCGACAGGGAGTGAGCATCGCAGCGAGCTCTGCGAGCGAGGAGCGGAGCGACCGCGGAGGCGACCGGTGCTGTTGAGCGAGGAGCGGAGCGACCGCGGAGCCGAACAGGAGTCGTCGTGAGGGTCCTGGCCGCGATGAGCGGGGGCGTGGACTCCGCGGTGGCCGCGGCTCTGGCCGTCGACGCCGG
The DNA here is from genome assembly GCA_035474935.1 of Geodermatophilus sp. Taxonomy (GTDB): domain Bacteria; phylum Actinomycetota; class Actinomycetes; order Mycobacteriales; family Geodermatophilaceae; genus Geodermatophilus. The sequence goes on from DATIMX010000475.1 coordinate 4,894, forward strand.
GCACGACGTCACCGGCGTCCACCTGGCGCTCTCGCCGGACCGGCAGACCCTGCGCAGCGGCGCCCGCGGCTGCTGCAGCGTCGAGGACGCGCACGACGCCCGCCGGGTCGCCGACGAGCTCGGCATCCCGTTCTACGTCTGGGACCTCGCCGAGCGCTTCACCGAGGACGTCGTCGAGGACTTCGTCGCCGAGTACGCCGCCGGCCGCACGCCCAACCCGTGCCTGCGCTGCAACGAGAGGATCAAGTTCTCCGCGGTGCTGGACCGCGCCCAGGCGCTCGGCTTCGACGCGGTCGTCACCGGCCACCACGCCCGACTGGCCGGCGGGGAGCTGCGGCGGTCGGTCGACGCGGCCAAGGACCAGTCCTACGTGCTCGCCGTCCTCACGGCCGACCAGCTGGCCGGCGCGGTCTTCCCGCTGGGCTCGATGACCAAGCAGCGGGTGCGCGAGATCGCCGCCGAGCGCGGGTTCGCGGTGGCCACCAAGGCCGACTCGCACGACATCTGCTTCATCCCCGACGGCGACACCCGCGGCTTCCTGGCCCGGCGGCTCGGCGCGCAGCCCGGGCCGGTCGTGGACGCCGCCACCGGCGCGACGGTGGGGGAGCACGCGGGGGCCTACGGCTTCACCGTCGGCCAGCGGCGCGGGCTCGGCGTCGCGGTCGGCGACTCCCGGCCCCGCTACGTGCTCGGCATCGAGCCGGTGACCCGCACGGTGACCATCGGCACCGCCGACCTCGCCGGGGTCGAGGAGGTCCGCACCGCGCCGCCGACCTGGACCGGCACCGCGCCCGCGCTGCCGTTCTCCGCCGAGGTCCAGCTGCGGGCGCACGGCACCCCGGTGCCGTGCCAGGTGACCGCGGGGGACGACGGCGGCCTGCGGCTGCTGCTGGGGTCGCAACAGCGCGGCGTGGCGCCGGGGCAGTCCGCGGTGCTCTACGCCCCCGACGCCGGGCGCGGCGACCTGGTGCTGGGCCAGGGCACGGTCCTCGCCACCGCCTAGCCCCGTACGGCCCCGGGCGGCGACGCGCGGACTACCGTCGCCGCCGTGACCCCACCGATCGACCCCGCCCCACCGGTCGACCCGTCCGCCGAGGAGGAGCCGGGGCCCCCACCCCCGTCGTGGGGTCCGGCCACCGGGGTCGGCTCGCTGCCCGGCACCGACCCGGTCGAGGCGCTGCGGGTGGTCACCGGCGAGCTGCCCGAGTTCGCGCACCTGCCGGAGCTGCCCGGCCGCGGCCCCGGCGCGGACCTCGTCGGGCGCAGCGCCGCGCTGCTCGTGGACCTCGCGGTCGAACTGACGCCCGCCGGCTGGCGGCTGGTGCCGCGGCCGGGAACCGACCAGCGCCGGGCCCGGGAGCTGCTGGCCCGCGACCTCGACGCCCTGTCCGACGTCGCCGAGGACTACACCGGACCGTTCAAGGTGCAGGCCGCCGGCCCGTGGACGCTGGCCGCCGGCCTCGAGCGCACCCGCGGTGACCGCGCCGTCGTCGACCCGGGGGCACGCCGGGACCTCGCCCAGTCGCTCACCGAGGGCCTCGCCGCGCACGTCGCCGCCGTGTCCGCGCGGGTGCCCGGTGCGCGGGTGGTCGTGCAGCTGGACGAGCCGTCGCTGCCCGCCGTCCTCGTCGGCGCGCTGCCCACCGCCAGCGGGTGGGGGAAGCTGCCGGCCGTCGAGGCGCCGGTGGTGGAGCAGGAGCTCGCCACCGTCGTCGACGCGCTGCCCGGCCCCGTGGTGGTGCACTGCTGCGCCGACCGCGCGCCGCTGGGGCTGCTCCACGCCGCGGGAGCGGACGCCGTCTCCTTCGACCTCGGGCTCGTGCAGGACCTCGACGCGCTCGGCACCGCCGTCGAGGCCGGCACCCATCTGTTCCCGGGCGTCGTCCCGGGTACCGACGCCCCGCTGCCCGAACCGAAGGCGACCGCGTCCCGGCTGCACGCGTGGTGGCGCGAGCTCGGCTTCCCCGCCGACGAGCTGCACGAGGCCGTCACCCTCACCCCGTCGTGCGGCCTGGCCGCCGCGACGCCCGGCTACGCGCGCCGGGCGATGACCCACGTCCGTGAGGCCGCGCGGTACCTGCTGCCGGAGTGAAAGAGGACCCCGTCCTCCCCACCCCTCGCAAGCTCGGGGCGGTGCCCTGGACGGGGCCCGACTGGGTGATCGTCGGTTCGCCGTCGTACCGGCCGGTTACCGTTCCGCCGTGACCACCGACGCCGAGCTGGACCAGCCGCTGGCCGACGCCCCACGGGTGGCGGCCGTTGCCGAGCGGGAGGACGTCACCGAGGTCCCCGACGAGGCGCGGACCCGGCACCGCGACCTGTCCGAGGAGCTCGACCGCTACGCATTCGCCTACTACGTGCAGGACGCGCCGCTGGTCAGCGACGGCCAGTACGACGAGCTGATCGGCGAGCTCAAGGCGATCGAGGCGGCCCACCCGGCGCTCGTCACGCCGGACTCACCGAGCCAGAAGGTCAACGGCGGCTTCACCGCGACGTTCGCCCCGGTGCGGCACCTGGAGCGGATGCAGAGCCTGGACAACGCGTTCTCCGGCGACGAGCTGTCCGCCTGGGCCACCCGCGTCGAGCGGGAGGTCGGCTCCGCGGCGGTCTACCTGTGCGAGCTGAAGGTCGACGGCGTCGCGGTCGACCTGGTCTACGAGCACGGGCGGCTGGTGCGCGCGGCCACCCGAGGGGACGGCGTCACGGGGGAGGATGTCACCGCCAACGTGCGCACGATGGACGACGTCCCGCAGCAGCTCACCGGCGACGACATCCCACCGCTGCTCGAGGTGCGCGGCGAGATCTACTTCCCGGTGGCCGCCTTCGCCGACGTCAACGCGGGCATGGTCGAGCAG
>DATIMX010000476.1:0-2324 GCA_035474935.1 Geodermatophilus sp.
CGTCCGCACCGGCGCCCCGATCTACGGCGCCGAGGAGCTGCTCGACGAGGTCGGGATCGAGATCCCCGACGAGCAGGAGGACGAGGTCGAGAAGTTCCGCGAGTTCCTCGACCAGATCTCCCCGGAGGACTTCGGCGCCGGATCCGGGTCGGGCGGCAGCGGCCCCGCCTGAAAGAGAGACCCCGTCCTCCCCACCGTCTGCAGGCTCGGGGCGGGGCGCCGGCACCGGGGCTCGTGTGACTGGCGTGACGGCCGGGTCACGTGCGGCGAGTTGTCGCGGTCGGAGGCGCGTTCGGGGTCAAGGAACGGCGCCGGTACGCCGATACCCCTCCGATGGGTGAGTGCCGCGACACGCCGCCCTCCTCAGTTGACCCGCCCCAGGGCCCGGCTTACGGTCGGCGAACAACAGCGGTGTGACACCGGCAACCCGACGCGGCAGCCGATTGCAGCGACCCGAGTCCCGGTCAGCACCGCGGGGGACCGCGGCGTCAGCTGCGGGAGCAGAGGAGGACGCTGACGTGAGCGACCAGAGCAAGGGCTCCCAGGGTCAGCTCTTCAGCGACGCTGCCGTGGGCGCGCCGTCCTACGACGAGGTCGACAGCGACCTCGTCGGGTACCGCGGCCCGACGGCGTGTGCCGCTGCCGGCATCACCTACAGGCAGCTCGACTACTGGGCCCGTACCGGCCTGGTCGCCCCGTCGGTGCGCAGTGCCACCGGTTCGGGCACCCAGCGGCTGTACTCCTTCCGCGACATCCTGGTGCTCAAGGTCGTCAAGCGGCTGCTGGACACCGGCGTCTCGCTGCAGAACATCCGCAAGGCCGTCGACCACCTGCGCAACCGCGGCATCAAGGACCTCGCCAACGTCACGCTGTTCTCCGACGGCGCCACCGTCTACGAATGCACCTCCGCCGAGGAGGTCGTCGACCTGCTCGCCGGCGGCCAGGGCGTCTTCGGCATCGCCGTCTCCGGCGCGCTGCGCGAGCTCTCCGGCGAGCTCGCCGAGCTGCCCGCCGAGCGCATCGACGGCGCTCCGCTGCACACCGCGGACGACGAGCTCGCCGCGCGCCGCCGCCGCCGCGCCGCGGTCTGACACAGCCGGCGTCGGCCGGCACCCGCCGAGCCGGGGCCGGAGGTCTCCCGCGAGGAGCGGACGCAGCGGCTCCGCACGAGCCGGGACGGCGCGGGGCCGCGATGTCTGCCGGCAGGTCGACGACGTCGCCGCCTCCTCCACCGCTGGTAGCGTCGTGGTAATGGCGGACCGTGCTCCTGAGCCCCTGCCCGCACTCGCCGCGCTGGACCCCGCCGGGTCCTTCGCCGCCCGGCACATCGGCCCGCGACCCGACGAGACACAGGCGATGCTCGCCGCCGTCGGTCACCCGACGCTGGAGTCCCTCGTCGACGCGTGCGTGCCCGAGGGGGTGCGCGACCGGACGCCGCTGGACCTGCCGCCGGCCGGCGACGAGGCGACCGTGCTGCGGCTGCTGCGCGAACGGGCCGAGGCCAACGAGGTCTACACCTCGATGATCGGTCTGGGCTACTCCGGCACGGTCACCCCGGCGGTCATCCAGCGGACCATCCTGGAGAACCCGGCCTGGTACACCGCCTACACCCCCTACCAGCCCGAGATCAGCCAGGGCCGGCTCGAGGCGCTGATCAACTTCCAGACGATGGTCGCCGACCTCACCGGCCTGCCGGTCGCGGGGGCCTCCATGCTCGACGAGGCGACCGCCGCCGCCGAGGCGATGACCCTCGTCCGGCGCGCGGGCGGTGCCGGGGGCGGGCGTGGCGCAGATCGATCAGCGGTGTTCGTCGTCGACGAGGACACCCTGCCGCAGACCCTGGCCGTCCTGCGCACCCGCGCCGAGCCGCTCGGCATCCACCTGCACGTCGCCGACCTGTCTGCCGGCTGGCCCACCGACCTGCCCGAGGCCGGGGCGTTCGGCGTGCTGCTGTCCTACCCGGGGGCCAGCGGCGCCGTCCGCGACCACCGGGCGCTGGCCGCCGCCGCGCACCAGGCCGGCGCCGCGGTCGTCGTCGCCGCCGACCTGCTGGCGCTGACGCTGCTGGAGGCGCCGGGGGAGTGGGGCGCCGACGTCGCCTGCGGCAGCTCGCAGCGCTTCGGCGTCCCCATGGGGTACGGCGGGCCGCATGCCGGCTACCTCTCCGTGCGCGAGGGCCTGGCCCGGCAGCTGCCCGGCCGGCTGGTCGGCGTCTCGGTCGACGCCGACGGCGACGTCGCCTACCGGCTGGCGCTGCAGACCCGCGAGCAGCACATCCGCCGGGAGAAGGCCACCAGCAACATCTGCACCGCGCAGGTGCTGCT
>DATIMX010000477.1:0-2331 GCA_035474935.1 Geodermatophilus sp.
CGTCGGCGTACTCGCGCGCCGCGCGCAGCAGCTCACCGCGCAGGTCGGCGTACTTCTTGACGAAGCGCGGCACCCGCCCGCTGGTCAGCCCCGCCATGTCCGGCCAGACCAGCACCTGGGCGTCGCAGTCGGCGCCGGCACCGATGCCGATGGTGGGGATGGCCAGCTCCTCGGTCACCTTCGCGGCGAGAGGTGCGGGCACCATCTCCAGGACGACGGCGAACGCCCCGGCCTCCTGGACGGCGTGCGCATCGGCGAGCAGCTTCTCCGCCCCGGCGCCGCGGCCCTGGACCCGGAAGCCACCGAGGGCGTGCTCGCTCTGCGGCGTGAAGCCGATGTGCGCCATGACCGGGATGCCGGAGTCGTGCAGCAGCCGGATCTGCGGCGCGACGCGTTCGCCGCCCTCGAGCTTGACCGCCTGAGCGCCGCCCTCCTTCATCATCCGGACGGCCGTGTCGAACGCCTGCTGCGGCGAGGACTCGTAGCTGCCGAACGGCAGGTCGGCGACGATCAGCGACCGCTTGGTCGAGCGGGTGACGGCCTTGGTCATCACCAGCAGGTCCTCGACGGTGACCGGCACGGTCGAGCTGTGCCCGAGGACGACGTTGCCCGAGGAGTCGCCGACCAGCAGCACCGGGATGCCGGCCTCCTCGAAGACCGCGGCGCTGGTGGTGTCGTAGGCGGTGAGCATCGCCCACTTCTCGCCGCGTTCCTTGGCCTGCTGCAGGTGGTGCACGCGGACCCGGGTGGTGGACGTCCCGCCGTAGAGAACCGGTTCGCTCATGGGTGCGCGGCCGCCCCTTCGCGGACACTGGGCAGGCTCTCCCGCCAGCGGTTGGTGATCGGCAGCCGCCGGTCGCGGCCGAACGCCTTGAGGCTGATCTTGGTGCCGGGCGCGGACTGCCGGCGCTTGAACTCCGCGGCGTCCACCAGCCGCAGCACCCGCGCGACCACCTCGGGGTCGTGGCCGCGCTCGAGCAGCTCGGCCATCCCGAGATCGCGGTCGACGTAGTCGGCGACCACCGCGTCGAGCTCCTCGTAGGAGGGCAGCGAGTCGGTGTCCACCTGGCCGGGCGCGAGCTCGGCCGACGGCGGCTTGTCGATCGAGTTCTGCGGGATCGGCTCGGTCTCGCCGCGGCCCCGCGCGTACTGGTTGCGCCACCGGGCGAGGGCCCAGACCAGCGTCTTCGGCACGTCCTTGATGGGCGCGAACCCGCCGGCCGAGTCGCCGTAGAGCGTCGAGTAGCCGACCGCCACCTCGCTCTTGTTGCCCGTGGTCAGCACCAGGTGGCCGGACTGGTTGGACAGCCCCATCAGCAACGTGCCGCGCACCCGGGCCTGCAGGTTCTCCGCGGCGACGCCGGTGAGTTCGACGGACGAGTGGTAGGCGTCGACCATCGGCGCGATCGGGACGACCGTGTAGTGCAGCCCGGTGCGCCGCGCGAGGTCCTCGGCGTCGGCCAGGGAGTGCTCGCTGGAGTACTTGGAGGGCAGGCCGACGCCGTACACCCGGTCGGCGCCGAGCGCGTCGACGGCGAGGGTGGCGCACACGGCGGAGTCGATGCCGCCGGAGAGGCCGAGCACCACCGAGGGCATGCCGTTCTTGTCGATGAAGTCCCGCAGGCCGAGCACCAGGGCCCGCCAGACCTCCTCGGGGTCCGACAGCGGCTCGGCGACCGGCGCCTGCCGCGGCTCGAACGCGGGCACCGGCTCCTCGGAGAGCACGTGCCGGGTGACCGTCATCGGCCCGATCCGGCCCGCGCGCCGCTCGGGCACGGACGACGGGTCGATCCGCAGGTCCACGCACATCAGGTGCTCGACGAACTGCGGCGCCCGGCCGAGCAGCTCGCCGTCCGCCGAGACGGCCATCGAGTCGCCGTCGAAGACCAGCTCGTCCTGGCCGCCGACCTGGTTGCAGTAGACGACGGTGGCCCGCGCCTCGGCCGCCCGGCGGCGGACCAGCGGCAACCGCAGGTCGTCCTTGGCCCGCTCGTAGGGCGAGGCGTTGGGGGAGAGCACCAGGTCGACCCCGGCCTGCCCGGCGACGCCGCACGGCCCGCCCTCGACCCACAGGTCCTCGCAGACGGTCAGCGCGACGTCCACGCCGTGCAGCCGCACGACCGGCAGCTCGGTGCCGGGCACGAAGTACCGGGCCTCGTCGAAGACGCCGTAGTTGGGCAGGTGCCGCTTGTAGTACCGGACGACGACCTCGCCGCCGTACAGCAGCGCCGCCGCGTTGCGGGGTGCGCCGTGACGCGGGTTGGCGTCGGCGGGGCGGTCGTCCTCGCCGGGCATCGACTCCGCCGGCGCCGGGCCGCTGCCCTCGGTGTG